>JAHRWI010000135.1 GCA_019090225.1 Porticoccaceae bacterium | reverse complement strand
TTAAACAAAGAGTAGATAATGAGCAAATAAAGAGATAAATAAGCTTATAGATATGAACAGTCAGGCAGCGACCCGAAAACCCGCTGCCTCTTCTAACTAGCTATCATCACTAAAAAACGCCGCTAGAAACTGTTCCTGAAGATTGTTGCCAGGAAATGCACCATCTACGAATCTGATGCATCACTAGCGCGATTCTTTTCGCCGGTGCCTTTACCACCACCTTTACCACCACCATGGCCTTTCCCCTTATCCCCATGACAGCCTGACTCACCACTGCCATGCTTACCGCCTCCATGCTTACCACCCTCGGGCAAGGGTAAGGTATCAAAGATATATTCAGCGATCTGCTCGCGAGAAGCCTCATCGATAGCCTGAGGCGGCATTAAACCAAACCTTTCAACAGCGTGACTCAGCCTAGCTGAATTTTGATCCGGGGCAGCTACCCAGTCCGCCACTTTTTGCACAAAGACTTGTTTTTCTGGGTACGCCATTAAGTAATGTTTCTTAACCATCATCATCGGTGGTGCAAGACGGTTTGCGTGGCCCTCCTTTGCGCCATGCGCGCCACCTCCCTTACCGTCCCCATGGCCGCCGCCGTGCTTTTGACCAGCCTTCATGGGCTGATGGCAAACCACACAGGCGCTTTCATACAGGGCTTGACCGGGCTTGATAGCCACAGCTACATCCACTTCAGAAGCATGTAAGGGCGCTATTACTGATGCCAGTAAGAAGCTCAGTGGAACAACAATATTGGGGATAGCCTTAAGGCTTGTAGGCCTCGCAATTGAAGGCGCTACTGGCGTAGTAACAGGAATCGATAGTAAACGTTTCATATTAACCATATTCAAAACCTCGCTGATTATAAGGTAATTAAGATAATCTAATATAAAGAGCAAGTAAACACAAAAATACGCAGGGATTGATAAGGGACAAGTAAATATAAATAAGAGTTGGTGGCAACCCTCATCAGCCACACCCCGGCACATAAAGTCACTGCTACCGTTGCTCCCTTCCGGGCCTGGCGGAGTTCACAGATATTTATTGCGAGGGGACCAATGAGGGCCACCATTGCGGGGCGGAATTATGGTGACTTCGCCAGTTGAATGCAACCGCATCGGCCGGTGATTCTCCGATACTCCAGGCCAATCGGGACAAGCCTTTCACGAGTTCAATACGTGGGTTAGTATTGAGACAACGTCACTGACTCCTCAGGCTTCTGCACAGGGTCACGACCTGCCAATCACCAGCAATGTAAAACGGATAGCCTGTGCATCTCTTACAACAAATTCATCGCTCATCATTACCTGCTCAAAGATCACGAGTAGCACCACGAATACTGCAGCCAGCTGCACCCTGGACGATGCTACTCCTGCTAATAAGCTGTGTAATGCTAAGTGCATGCGGCAACGGTGAAAGTAATATCGAGAGCGGCGCTCGACAGCAAATCCTGCATTGGGGCAACGGCACTGAGCCTCAGGAACTTGACCCACACATTGTCACAGGCATACCGGAACACCACATCATTGTCGCCCTGCTGGAAGGTCTGGTGCTCAAAGACCCCGCGACCCTGGAACCCATCCCCGGTGTTGCCAAGCGCTGGACCATTAGCGATGACGGCCTGATCTACACCTTCCACCTGAGGGACGATGCTCGCTGGTCAAATGCCGACCCGGTGACTGCTGATGATTTTGTCTGGTCCTGGTGGCGGGCCCTGCAACCGGCTCTGGGTAATCAATATGCCTATATGTATTTCGCCATCAAAAACGCAGAGGCCTACGCAAAAGGCGATATCGAGGACTTCGATAAAGTCGGTGCTAGGGCACTGGATAAGCACACGCTGCAAGTAACTCTTGCCAATCCCACCCCCTATTTTTTACAGCTGCTCGATCACTACAGCATGTTTCCCGTACACCGCCCTACCATCGAGAAATTTGGTGACCCTGCTGAGCGAGGTACGCGCTGGACGCGGGCCGGTAATTTTGTCGGCAATGGCGCCTTCACACTGGCACGTTGGGATCTCAATAAAATTGTCACGGTGGAAAAAAGCCCTACTTACTGGGATCACGACACAGTCAAACTCCAGGGCATTCACTTTTATCCCACCGAAAACGTATCTACTGAGGAGCGCATGTTTCGAGCTGGGCAACTGCACGTTACCGGCTCCCTGCCCGCCGACAAAATCGCAGTCTACAAAAAAGACAATCCCGAGGCTCTACGCATCGCGCCTTACCTCGGCACCTATTTTTACCGCTTCAACACCGACGTTCCGCACCTATCCGACCCCCGAGTCCGCCGGGCGCTGGCCATGAGTCTCGACCGCGATAAAATCGTCGAGCACGTTACCAAGGGTGGACAATTACCCGCCTACACTTACACGCCGCCCAAGACCCTGGGTTATACCGCAGACGACGGTTTTAGTTTTGATCCCGAAGCCGCTCGTACACTGCTGGCCGATGCGGGTTACCCAGATGGTGCGGGCTTTCCCCAGACAGAAATTCTCTACAATACCAGTGAGGGCCATCGCAAACTGGCGGTCGCTGTCCAGCAAATGTGGAAAACCAATCTCAACATCGATGTCGTCTTGAACAATCAGGACTGGAAGGTATATCTGGATAACGTCGATAACGGCCACTACCAAATTGCCCGTGCAGGCTGGATTGGCGACTATGTGGATCCCAACACTTTTCTCGACATGTGGGTCAGCGACGGCGGTAATAATCGCACCGGCTGGGCGAACCCTGAATACGATACGCTGATATTAAAACGCTCTCCCACTGCACCTGATCGAGCGGCTCGTTATCTTGCCTTCAAACAAGCTGAGGCTTTGCTACTGGCAGACATGCCAATCTTGCCTATCTATTTTTATACCCGTAATAACCTGGTTCACCCGACAGTAAAAGGCATGCCCGGGAATCTATTGGACTACACATCGTATAAGCAGATCTATCTGGACTCCCCCGTACCTGATTCAGCCGAGGCGAATAAGTAGCACATGGGCCGATTTATCCTGCATAGACTACTCCAGGCCATCCCGGTCTTACTGGTGGTTATTACCGCTACTTTCTTTCTCGTCCGTGCGGCTCCCGGTGGTCCCTTTAGTGCTGAAAAAGCGGTACCTGCTGAAGTGCTCAAGGCATTGGAGAGCCGTTATCAACTGGATCAACCGGTCTTCAAACAGTACCTCAGCTATCTGGGTGATCTGGCCCAGGGCGATTTGGGCCCTTCCTTCAGATTCCCCGGCCGCTCGGTGAATGAAATGATTTTCGCGGGCCTGCCTGCCACTGCCGAATTAGGCCTCTACGCGCTGTTAATCAGTATGCTGCTGGGCACCACAGCCGGTGTTGTTGCCGCGCTTAAACCCAATACCGCCCAGGACTATATCCCCATGTCCACCGCCAT
>JAHRWI010000134.1 GCA_019090225.1 Porticoccaceae bacterium | reverse complement strand
CGCGGTTGATCTGCCTGAGGCGTGAAGGCTGCGTCATATGCCTCCAAGGCATCGAAAACCAGACACCCTTGAAACTCACAACGTAATAATATAAACCAGCAATTACGCTAAGTAATAATCGTGACTTATTTATTTCATGAAATGCACTACATGAAAACAGAAACAGAAGAAAACAACGACCATAACCAGAGACAACATGTCGACTACGTTGATTATATTTCTAATATGGCCTGCGACATATTGCCGCAGCGTGGTATTTATACTGATTTTTTTGAAACCTAAACATACTCTAAAAAACCCCTAATATGTTGTTTTTAGGGAATATATTTATCTGAATAAATAATTATTACTTGTCTTGTTAGCAATCAGTATTTTATTGTCACTTTGTGTAATGGGTCTGTCATTTTAGGGATATTGCTGTTTTGTCAATCTGTAATAGAGTCGCCAATAAGCGTTGATTAATGCAAATCAATTCTTTTTATTTTATTTCAGGGGACAGATATGAATATACAACAAAATAAAGTGATTGAATCTTCAGTAAGTGCATCTGTACAAAGAGCTGTCGATGCTATTCCGCTCGACGAAATGAATGTGTCTGACCCAGCTCTATTTCAAACCAATAGTATATGGGCCTATTTTGAACGCCTGCGTAATGAGGACCCAGTTCACTACTGTAAAGAAAGCGAGTTTGGCCCTTTTTGGTCGATCACAAAATACAAAGACATTATGGACGTTGAGATGAACCCCGAAGTGTTCTCATCGGCCACAGAAAACGGTGGTATTACAATCATCGATGACAACCTTGGGCTTGGTGTCGAGATGTTTATCGCCATGGATAACCCCAAGCATGACGGGCAGCGTAAAGCGGTAAACCCCATGCTGTCTGCAGCAACCCTCGCACGCCTTGAAGATACCATTCGCGAGCGCACGCGTAAGGTGCTTAAAGAGCTACCGGTTGGTGAAACCTTTAACTGGGTTGAGCGAGTGTCTATTGAGCTGACCACCTTAATGCTGGCGACCTTGTTCGATTTCCCTTTAAAGGATAGAAAGCTGCTCACTCACTGGTCGGAAGTAGCCACCGCAATGCCTGGGGCGGCAAATTATATTTCAGACGAATATAAAGAACAGGAGCTGGGTAAATGCCTTAAGTATTTCACAAACCTTTGGCAGGAGCGGGCCAAGTTGCCGCCAGCTCCCGATTTTATTTCGATGATGGCGCATTCCACGGCCACGCAAAAAATGACACCAAACCAGTTCCTCGGCAATCTCATACTGCTTATTGTCGGTGGTAATGACACCACGCGAAACAGCATGAGTGCCAGTGTCCTTGCCATGAGTCAAAACCCTGACCAGTACGCCAAACTTTGCGCCAACCCAGAGTTGGTTGATTCCATGGTGCCAGAAGTTATTCGCTGGCAGACCCCCCTGGCCTCTATGCGGCGCACCGCAGTTGCCGACATTGAGCTGGGTGGCAAGCAGATTAAAAAAGGCGACAAAGTGATCATGTGGTACGTGTCGGCCAATAGAGACGAAGAGGCTATCGAAACGCCAGAGCAATTTATTATTGATCGTCGACGTCCCCGTCAACACCTTGCCTTTGGTTTCGGCGTACATCGTTGTCTTGGTAATCGCCTGGCGGAAATGCAGATACGGGTGTTGTGGGAAGAAATTCTCAATCTTTGGCCGGAGCCATGCATTGAAGTGGTTGGTGAGCCAAAACGCGTTTACTCCTGTATTTTGCGCGGCTATGAAGAGATGCCCGTGCGCATCAAGCCCCACGCTGATGATCGGTAAAGGAGGATAAAGCATGACGCAAACAGTTGTTATTGTTGGCGGAGGGCAAGCCGGGGCGCAGTCTGCGGTGAGTCTACGCCAGGAGGGCTTTACCGGTCGCATCGTGCTAATTGGCGATGAGCCGGTATTGCCCTACCAGCGCCCGCCCCTGTCTAAAACCTATCTGGCGGGTGAGCTAGCGAAAGAACGCCTGTTCATTAAGCCCGCTGCTTTTTACGAGAAGGTGAATATTGAACACATGCTGGGTGAGACGGTGAGCGGCATTGACCCGAGCGAGCAGTTAATCACTCTCGCCAGTGAGCAAACATTGCACTACGACCATTTGATTCTCGCTACGGGCGGTCGTGTGAGAACGATGCCCTGCCCGGGAGCGAATCATCCCCGCGTCAATTATTTGCGCACCCTGGCTGATGTCGAAGCCATGCAGGATAAGTTCATCGAGGGCACGCGTCTGGTCGTAATTGGCGGTGGCTATATTGGCCTGGAGACGGCCGCGGTTGCCGTGAAGCACGGCTTAAAGGTGACTTTACTAGTGGCAAGGCCGACGCCGCTGGGTAGAGTAACGAGTCCTGAGGTCGGTAAGTTCTTCGAAGACGTGCATCGTCAGGCGGGCGTTACCTTGTCTTGTAACACCGAGGTAACGGCGATTGAAGATGATGCCGGTGATGGCAAGGGAGTAGCTATAGTCACCTGTAGTGGCCATCGAGTCTTGGCCGACATGGTGGTGGTGGGTATTGGCCTGTTACCTAATGTTGAGCTAGCGGAGACTGCCGGCGTGGCTTGTGATGATGGCATTCTTGTCGATGAATACGGGCGCACATCGGTCGACAATATTTATGCTGCCGGGGATTGCGCCAATCATCCCAACCCTATTTACCAGCGACGCATGCGTCTTGAATCCGTACAGAATGCTGTTGATCAGGGCAAAACCGTCGCCGCAACAATTTGTGGCAAAGACAAACCCTACGCCCAGGTGCCGTGGTTTTGGTCCGATCAGTACGAGTTAAAACTACAAACCGCTGGTATTAATAGTGGCTACGACCAAACCGTGCTGCGCGGTGATCCAGCAAATCGCTCCTTTGCCGTGTTCTATTTACGCGAGGGTCGCCTGCTGGCGGTAGACGCCATCAATCGCCCCGCCGAATTTGTCGTAGCGCGCAATATTATTAGCAAAGGTTTAGCAGTGAGTGCAGAGCGTTTACAGGATGAAAGTATTCCGGCAAAAGCACTAGCAGACGAATTATCTGAGGAGCGCGTTAAAAAGGAGGGGCTGTCCCAGCAACAAGTGGCTTGAGACTAAAACTGCATTGCGGTGTTGATTATTTTTATTGAGAAATAAAAACTGAGGAATTAAATATGATTAAGGTAACTTACATTGAACACGACGGCACCAGCCGAGAAGTAGACGTTGAAGAAGGCGCTAATCTGATGGACGCAGCCCTCGACAACCTGGTGCCGGGTATCGACGGTGACTGCGGTGGCGTTTGCGCCTGTGCAACCTGCCATGTGCATGTGGAGTCATCCTGGATCGACAAACTGAAGCCAATGGACGAAACCGAAGACGCCATGCTTGAGCTGACGGATGATCGCAACGGCAGTTCTCGCCTTTGTTGTCAGATAAAAGCCACACCTGAACTGGACGGCATTATTGTCCATACCCCTGCAGGTCAGCACTAATAGGTTATGGCGGGGCCTGCCCATAACAGGAGGCGGGGTTTTTGACACACCAATTATTGATTGAAATACAGCGTGGAATACAAGGAGGTATTCCCAGCAAGGCAAAGAAATCAGTGAGAAATGTTATGACACTAGCAATAGCGAGTCCGAAGCAAAATATGCACAACAGGCAGACACTTTCACAGGGTATTGTTCGTGTACTGCTGTTAACGGCTGGTAGTGTTTCAGTGGTGCTGGGTGTTGTGGGGATTGTATTACCCCTATTACCCACCACGCCCTTTCTTCTTTTGGCCGCCGCATGCTATGTACGCAGCTCAAACAAGTTTTATACCTGGCTGGTTTCTCACCCAGTGTT
>JAHRWI010000133.1 GCA_019090225.1 Porticoccaceae bacterium | reverse complement strand
GCGCTCAGTTATGTAGCGTTTTCCCACTTAAATGAGTACGCGCAATATATGTTGCCAAAACGCACACCGCTAAAGCATCCCTAAGGTATTGAAATACATAAGTAAAACGAGGCTTTCTGGCTGAAGTTCCAGATGTAAACCATCGGGGTCAAGTCTAGAACCCATCGGGGTCAGGTCTACGAAACCATCGCGAAACCATCGGGGTCACCATCGGGGTCAGGTCTAGAAACGCTGCCTTTCATATTCCATCAAGCTTATCAAGAAACCATATAAAAAAAGAGCCACCCTAAGGCAGCCCTTATTTTTCCTGCTTAGCTTGACTTACATCGGTACAACAGGCTCAAAACACTGATCGAATAACAAACTATTTTCGACCTGATTTCTGAGGTTTATCTGAGCGTTACGTAATCACAAAACCCTCATAGCCTTTCTCTGCAATCTCGTCACATCTGGCCCGATAATTCTGCTGGCCACCCGCATAGAGCATAAAGGTACGTTTTTTATTGGGGTCATTAACGTTGATGCCCATAAACCAGGAATCCGCTTTTGGAAACAATGTGTGGGTGGCTGTTTCGTCGACATGAGCTGTCCACGCATCCTCTGCTTCTAGGGTTGGTTCAACCCGCTTGAAGTTTTTATCGCGCATATAGGAAAATAAGTCGGTTGCCCATTCGACATTCTGCTCTGCACATCGGGGGATGTTACAAAAGGTGGCACCGTTGTGCGGGCCAACCAGGGTGAACAGATTCGGGAAACCAACGATCTGCATGCCCAGCATGGTGCGTGGGCCATCGGCCCATTTTTCCTTCAGCTTCTGACCATCTTTGCCAGAGATATCAATACGGTTTAGCGCACCCATGACACCTTCAAAACCGGTGGCGTAAACAATAATGTCGAGGTCATATTCTTGATCGCTACATTTAACACCGGTGGGCGTAATTGCCTCAATGGGCGTGTCCGGCAGGCTGACCAGGTTAACGTTATCCTGGTTGTAACATTCAAAATATTTGGTTTCGAGGGGTACGCGGCGCATACCAAACCCATGATTTTTGGGTATCAGTTGTTCCGCGATTTTAGGATCATTAACGCGCTTGCGAATTTTCCTGGCGATAAAATCGCTGATTAGGTCATTGGCATCCATCTTGTTCATGATTTCGGAAAAGTTACCCAACCAGATGCCAAAACCTGGCTTGTCATACAATTCTTCGAACAGCGCTTCCCGCTCTTCGTCTGTTACGTCGTAAATAGAGCGCTCATCAAATTTGTGCTGAAAGCCGCCATATGAGTCTATACATTCCTTAAACATTTGCGGGTAATTGGCCCGGATTTTTTCCATTTCGTCTTTTTCGATGGGGCTATTCTTCAGGGGTGCACACCACTCGGGGGCGAGCTGAAACACATAAAGCTGATCCGCCGTTTTCGCGGCCTCCTGAATAAACTGTACGCCGGTGGCGCCTGTGCCGATAACGCCGACGCGCTTGCCACTAAAGTCGTTGTTATTACCCAGGCCTTCTTTCGGGTAGCGAGCCGTGTGGGTCCATTCACCTTTAAAGCTCTCGACGCCGGGAATTTTTGGCAGCTGGAATGCCGACAACGGACCGGTCGCCGAAATCAGGAAGGTGGCACTGGCTTTGCCGCCGTCTTCCAGTTCGATATCCCACTTTTGACCGGCTTCGTCCCAGGTGGCGGCAGTTACCTTGCTCTCAAACTGAATATCTTTACGCAGGTCGAATTTGTCGGCGACAAAATTAAGATATTTTTCGGTTTCTGGTTGTGGCGAGAAGTGCTCGGTCCAGTTCCATTCTTTCAACACTTCTTCTGACCAGGAGTAACCATAGGTTTCGCTCTCGGAGTCAAAACGACAGCCGGGGTAGTTATTCCAGTACCAGGTACCACCAACGCCCGTGCCGGTCTCGTAGGCTTTGACTGAAAAACCTTCCTCACGCAATTTGTAAAGTTGATAAAGGCCGGTGACACCGGCACCAATGACGATTGCATCATATTGTTGTGACATGTTTTTACCTCGTTACTTATTGAAAGAAGTGCTTGTTGAAATGATTTTAGGCACCGAATACGACCTAAGATACCGCCTAAAAAGACGACTGAGTAGACCATAAGCGGCATAGTGGTTCAAGCCGCTAAGGCGCTATCCAGAAAGGCTAGCCCTGCTGATCCAGGGCAGTATTAAAACCCTGTGCAACATTCAAAATAGCCTAATCACGGGTACTGTTTGCCCGCAACTGGCTTGACGAAATATCGTGGCGAAACATTTCCTCTTCAACCCCATGACAGATACTGTGCAGCACGTCTGGCAGCTCCAGATCATCAAGGGTTTCGAAGTCGTCGCCGTGCTGTCTGCCGAACACCAGAAATTGATTACCGTGATCACGGATAGTCGATAAGGCAGTGATACATTCCGTCATGCTGTCATTGTAGTAACGGGGCTGAGCGATACGCTTTACCGTATCGACACCCACCACAAAGGTCACACCTGGGAAGATAGCGGCCTTCTCGACAAAGGTGGGGGCATGGGTAAATACCAGCGGACATTCCTCGGTAAGCGCGGTATCCCGGTGGGCGATATCGAAATAATCCAGCGGCGGCTTATCGACATTAAATACCGATATTTCTAGCGTCACAGGTTTTTCAAGCAGCGTTTCTGAGAGTCTAATCATGGTGCGATGACCATCGTGCAAGGGATTAAACGCACCGGGAAACAAGACCTGAGGTGGCGACGCTGGATCATGACTTGCGAGGCTATCCCCATTAAGCAGGGCCTGCCATTGGCTTTTAGCTGGGGTCTCCCGTCTATGCAACACATCAAGCTCGTCGAGCGATGGTAAATCGCTACCCAAACCGCAGGCCTCAGCTAGCAAATCAACCATCAAGTCTGCCACCAGCGTCTCTTGTTCCTGACGACTACGCTGAGCATTGAGTATCAGTGATGCCTCCCTGGTCGCAGCCAGGGTCTGAATACCAACAAACACCTTATCGTCGCCCCGACGCTCACGGTCGGTACTTAATGCTGCTGTGACACCCATACCCAACAAGTTTTGATGATCCGCTTCTGGATCGAGCACCATAGCCCGCTGAAACGCCGCCATGGCCATGGCCCGCGCGGTTTTATCACTACAGGATTTATCCGGCTGGCCACCGAGGAACTGAGCCAATGATTCGCCATGATAGGGCACGATGGCCTCAAGGACAGTCCTGGAAGCACCCGGCACACTCAGCAAACGAGACAAGGCGACGCTACCGCCACCGGTGACAGCAAAGACCCCCGATGAGGCGAATCATGAATTAAAGACACTGTATTCTGGAGAAACTCCACCATGGCCGCTATCACAAATTTATTGCTTATTGATTAAGCCCGGGAGTATATCAGGCTCTTTTTAATACCCTCCGGAGATAACGGGGACTTATTATTAAGCACTCCCAGTGCGCAGCTTTTGACAATATTCGCCGTTACCTTTATCTTAGCGCCGCGCAACACAAGCCCTGCTCTGAGAAGAATATTTTTTGCCATGATCTTAATCAAACCAACTGCAATGTGGTCGGTTTTGAGGGCCGCAGAATAAAGGCTTTACCCTGACCTAGATCGCCCAGGGTCATCACACTCACTAATCACCACTCACCAACCATAACCACAATCACAATCACAATCACAATCACAATCACAATCACCCACCAAGTAAGAAGAGGACTATATGACCCAAGATACAAAACTTGCTGAAGCCATCGCCATCGCCAACATCCCCACCTTATTGATGGTTCTGGTACAAATGACTGGCGAAAAACGCTGGCTCGAAGACCCCTATAAGGTTCGCCGCGCTGGCGGCACCGGCGATAACGACAGCGGCGGTCTCGATGAAAACATCCAACAGGAAATCCGTGCTGCCGCGCTGAACGCGATTAGCGAATGGAAAGCTGGCAAACCGCTGGCCATTGCTGAGCCTGGCAACGACGAGCTGGTAGAAATGCTGACCGTCGCCATGGGCGAAACCGTGCCCCAGGAATATGGCGAAATGACCTCAGCTCAGCTCGGCCAAAACCCGATGCTCTGGGATGAAAAAATCGACGTACCCGACGGCTTTAACGTGGTCGTTATCGGTGCTGGTGTTTCAGGTCTTGCCTCTGCCGTTAACCTGCAAGCCGCTGGCGTACCTTTCACGGTACTTGAGCGTCGCTCCGGTGTTGCGGGTGTCTGGCAGGATAATCGCTATCCCGGCGCCGGTGTCGACACCCCCAACCATCTGTATTCCTATTCTTTCGCGCCTTACGACTGGAGCGCCTATTTCGTGCTCCGTGACGAGCTTCATGACTACTATGAGCATGTCACCGAAGAATTCGACCTGAAAAAATCCATCCAGTTTGATACCAACGTGATCTCCACCACCTACAACGCCAAAAGCCAGTTGTGGGAAATTGCCATCCGCAAGCCCGATGGCAGTGAAGAAACCCTAACTGCGAATATCGTTATCAGCGCAGCGGGCATCTTTAACCCACCGGCGTTCCCGGATATTCCCGGCCTGGATAGCTTTACCGGCGATAGCTGGCACACCGCTGAGTGGCCTAAAGACAAAACCATTGAAGGTAAAAAGGTACTGATCATCGGCAATGGCGCGACCTGCATGCAGATCGGCCCAGAAATCCAGAATCAGGTGGAGTCGCTGACCATCTTCCAGCGTAGCCCCCACTGGGCGTCCCCCTTCGAGCAATTCCGTACCGACGTGCCGGAAGCAATTCGCTATCTGTTTGAAGAAGTGCCCCTGTACCGCATGTGGTACCGCATGCGCCTGGGCTGGACCTACAATGACCGCATCTATGAATCCCTGCACAAAGATCCGAGCTGGGATCATCCAGAGCGTTCACTGAATGCCGTCAATGATGGTCACCGTGCCTACTTCACCAGCTACATTAAAAAAGAACTGGGTGATTGCGCAGAGCAATATATGGATAAAGTGTTACCGACCTTCCCTCCCTTCGGCAAGCGTATGCTGATGGATAATGGCTGGTACCGCATGCTCCGCAACCCCAAGGTTAACCTTGAAGATAACCCCATCGCTCGTATCGAAGGCAACAAGGTCATCACCGAAAACGGCACCGAGTACGAAGCCGATGTACTCGTCATATCAACCGGCTTTAACGTACTGAAGTTTTTATCGACCTACGATATTGTCGGCCGTGACGGTGTTGATATACGCGATGTCTGGGGCGAAGACAATGCCTCAGCCTACCTGGGCACCAGCATTCCTGGCTTCCCGAACTTCTTCACCCTGTACGGGCCAAACCTGCAGCCCGGTCACGGCGGCAGTTTTGTATTCGTTGCTGAAATGCAGGTTCGCTACGTCATGCAAATGATTGACCAGATGGCCAAAAAGTCTCTGGGCTCGGTGGAATGCAAGCAGCAAGTGCACGACGACTACATTGGCAAGGTCAATAAAATCCACGAAAACATGGTCTGGGCACACCCCGGCGTCAGCAGTTATTACCGTAACTCCGCTGGCCGTGTAGTGGTTAACTCACCCTACCGCAATGTCGATTTTTTCAAGTTGACACGCACGGTTGATCTGGAGGATTACAACGCCGAAGCTGCGGTTAGCTAAATTCATGACCCGCTGAAACATAGCTTAGAAACAAGGATCAGCGCTACTAAAACTGATCCAACAAAAAGCCGACGACCCTCAATGCAGAGTCGTCGGCTTTTTTATTTCTACTGACTAATTAGCGATAAACTCTTTTAACTAAGCTAATCAGCACCCAATTAGCCCGCCTGCTTATCATCCTCGCCACACCTGCCTTCACTGCAATAAAGTTCATAGAGCAGGGAAACCACCGCCCCTACCTCCTCTCCCAGCAATGAGTAATAGACCGTCTGAGCTTCACGACGGCTAGTAACAACGCCCTCATGACGCATACGGGCCAGGTGTTGCGAGAGCGGGGACTGTGGAATATCAATCCTCTGACTTAGCTCGGTGACCGAACATTCGCCCTGCTTAAGCTCACACAAAATCATCATACGATGGGGATGACTCAGCAGCTTCATCAACGCCGCTGCCTGGGCGGCATTTTCACGCATTAATTCCAGATCCATTCGATACTCCAGTTGTTATAAATCATTCTTGTGTTAATTTAAGCTCAATCGAGACTTGTTATATTAGGTGTTTATAATAT
>JAHRWI010000132.1 GCA_019090225.1 Porticoccaceae bacterium | reverse complement strand
TATTCCTAATCTTAATAGTAAAAATAGCCATTAAAGATAATATTTCTTATCTTTAATAAAACAAGCTAAAGACTAGATGCTACAGTCATTTATGTCAAGTTTTCTATATATTAGAAATATATAACTGCTTATATGAAAAGATATCTTTACGTTATTAAACAACTAAAGATTCAAGCCTTCATACCTATTCTTATTGATACTGCTGAGCCGGACTACTCACCTCAGCAAAAACCTCCGCACTACCATCGCGCTTAAGCAACAGCACCTGATAAGGTGAAAAACGCTCGTCCATCTCCATACCGGGGCTACCCATCGGCATGGCCGGCACCGCCAGACCCCTAGCATCAGCCGGTGGCGCAGCGAGAAATTCGTGAATATATCTAGCCGGAATATGCCCTTCAAAGACATAGCCCTGCTCTGACACCGCCGTGTGACAAGACTGGTATTCCGGTGCAATACCCCGCTCAGCCTTGAGCTGATTTAAATCTGCCGGATGGTGCGTGGTCAACGAGAAACCTCTTTGTTCAGCATGCTCCACCCACTTGCCACAGCAACCGCAGGTGGGGCTTTTGTAAACATCCATAGCGATATTGTTGTTAGCAGGCGTCGCCGCTTTTTCCGCTGCTTGAGAGGCCGTCTCGCCCCCCTCCTGCATCGCTGCTGGCTCATTGCTCTGCTCTGAACAAGCCATTATTGACAGCATCACCACGCTGGCCAGAATAGTTAACACTCGATTAATTTTCACTTGATCTCCTGAAATGGGTTTAAATTGAATCACCGGCAATAACGCCAAACTTGATCAACCCGACTATAGCGAAACCCTAAGACTAATAGAAAGCTCCAGCCCTATTTTAATAACAGGCACCTGATTAAAATCAGTTGCGTCTCTCCTCGGCGAGGAGATGTTATGCTGCATCCTTCTCCCCACCTACCAGCAAAAGCGAGCGCCAATGGCTAAACCTAATTACTCTTACGAAAAACGACAACGAGACCTGGCAAAGAAAAAGAAAAAAGAAGAGAAACGCCTGAAAAAACAGAGTGGGCGTCCTGACGCGGATACTGCCAGCCCTGAGGATGTGAGCTCTGAGGAAAACACTGCACCGCCTACCGGCGACACGACATCAGATTAACCTGCTCGCTCCCTTACAAGCCGAACGACTACAGAACAAATTATCAGACAAGCTTAGGCCTTAGTGGTAAGCGTTCTTGCTATTGCGCTAAGCCGCACCGAAAATCAGCCAACACTAATAACCCCCCGTAAAAACTTAAAGTTTAAATGGATAAACCCTGCGACTGACAAACGATCGCCAGCCAGGGTTGCTGATCGCGGGGCTTGCCCTCAGGTCGATAATAGTGATCAAGGATACTAAACCCCGCTTGCTCAAGGCAGATTTTACTCTCGTCGAATTCCATATAGTGGCCATAACGTTCACCCTGCCAGCCCTCCGCATCACCCCGCGGATTGGACATAAACAAAATACCACCAGCCCTCAAAGCGCCGTGACATTGCCTTAACACGCGAGGCAGTTCCTGCCCTGGCACATGAAACAGCGAGGCATTGGCAAAAATACCATCGAAACAATTTTCTCCCAGACCGAGACTTAAAAACTGCTGATGCAATACCGGACAGCGGCTGTGTTGCCGTGCCATCTCACAGAAGGCATGACTACCATCCAGTCCTGTTGGCCGATGGCCCCGTGCTTTGAAGGTTTGTAGATCTCGTCCGGGGCCGCAGCCAAAATCCAGAATATCTAGCGCCTTATCCCGACCCCACTGACTGACCAGGGCCTGCAAAAACGCGGCAATATTTTGGCTGACATCATGATCCCGGGTACCCAACCAGAAGGACTCAGCATTGGCTTCGTAATGACCCAGCGTGACGCGCTCTATCTCATCAAGGCTGGCATGACCAGCGCCCACAGTTAATGACTCAGATGGAAATTCGGCGGCTCACGATCCTGACCCACCACCGCGACATCTACAGCTAAACAACAGGCACAGTTAGGGCAGTAGTATTCGATAAGATCGACCGGATCTTGCGCACGCCTGCGGACGATCGTTTCAGCCTGTTCAAAAAAGTCGGCAAGACTATGACGTAGCGGCGAGACACTGTGCTTCCAGTCCTGGGTATCATCGCAAAGGGCTGTCTGGCAGTGGCTACAAACCATGTGTTTGCCAGAGTGTCGCACGCCTTCGGTACCGCTATTACTGGGTATATCCGCAAGACTACCCTGCTTGCCGGGCACCAGCGCCAGGCGAATTCCATCACGGCGTGCCCAGGTGGCAGCTTCATCAAGACTATAAAGTTCAGTCCCGTCACCCAGCACTACGGCACCGTACAGCTTTTCTGCGGCCACAGGCGACACCAACCCATCGTTCAAATCATCGGCAATTTCACCGGGAGGGCGCAAAAAAGGATCGCCCAAACCGCCACCACCAGAGGCGACAGCGTGGAACACATCATTACCATCAAGATGGATATTGGTGGTATTTGCCCGCAAAGTAGGATCATTTTCCCCCACCAGCATAGCCTTATTTTTAGGTAAGCCACCGGCGCTGATCACTTCTCGGACATTGGTATCCCGCAACACCCAGCTGGTGCAGAGGCTACCGGGATAGCCACCGGCAAAACCCTTGCCCGGAATCTCGGTAGCGGTAAGGAATGTCTGGCCGACAAAACTAATACCGTCGCGCAGCATAAATGCCGCGTCCATACCCATGCCGCCTCGGTAGCGTCCAGCGCCGCCAGAGTTGGTCTTGATACGCCGCCACAGCAGTAAAACCGGATCACTCAGCTCATAGACCTCAACATCAGCCCAGTTCAGCGACAAGGTCGCCTGTAGTCCGTAATTATCCTGGCCGTCGCCGATAGACTGCGCACCGCCACCAACGCCAACACCAGAATCCAGAGGTAGAAACACCGAAGGATCACCGTTTTTATTTTCTCCATACCACACCGACGGCGCCAAAGCCCCAGAGGCCAGCCCTGAGACTCGGCCCCGCACCGCCTCTGATTCGGACAAAGAGCAGGCCGCGACAATGGCTTCCTGCACCATGCGTCCGACCCGCACCCCGCCCGCAGCGTGGGCCATGGTCACCGGCGCTGGCACCACTGGGTTAGTAATCGTGCCCGGCTCACCATGATCAATTTCAATACGACGCCAAAAGCCTTCGTTGAGGGGAACATCAGGGGCTAACTGGCAGACGATGGGTGCAATTACATTGCCCTCTAGTCCGCCCTGGGCAGCGTTCACAAAGGCTGGCACCTGGGGACAGCCCGAAAACGCAAAATGCAATTTGCGATCCCGCACCGTCATTTCGCAATACATAGGGTATAGCTCCGGAGTGCCGGTGCCGTCGTATTCAACCCATTCATAGGTTCGATAAGTGCCTTCCGGAAGCTGCTCGATACGCTCGGCAAAGGCTTTCTCGGTAAGGCTAATATTGTAATCTGAGTAGGCCTTCAGTCTGTCATAGCCGTATTCATCGATCATCTCCCGATAGCGTCTCGCACCACTATTGCAGGCTGCCATTAAACTCCGGGTATCACTAATCAAAGACAAAGGCACGCGTACGTTGTTGCTGATAAAGCCGACCCACTCCTCATCTAAAATACCATTGCGCGCCACCCGCGTACCGGGAAAACGCAGAGCTTCGGAATACACATCTCGGGCATTGGGCGCGAAACCACTAATCGCAGAGCCGCCTACATCACTCATGTGAGCATTGGCGAAACACCAGCCGACCAGCTTTTCTTCGCCATCAAGATCATGAAAAACCGGCATGATAATACCGACATCGCCCTGGTGAGCCGCGCCCATACCATGAGGGTCGTTACACATAAATGCATCCCCAGGTTTCACATCGTCTGGGCAACGTTGCTTTGCCAGGGCTCGCACACCAAGGCGAGACGTCGCCAGGTGATACAAGAGATACCCCACCACACCAACCTGATTACAATTGGCATCAAACAATATGGTCGAGAAATCCTTCGACTCAGTCAGCACCGCCGAACCTGAGGTGCGCAGTAACACCACGCTCATCTCCCGGGCGATGTTGTCGAAAGATGATCGAATCACTTCGGCAGTGATCGGATCAAAACCCTCATTTTCGCTAATGCTGCCTGCATTAATAGTCCCGCTGATATCCGCACTTTGTTGAAACTGTGCCTGATTGCTGTCAACCGCCATCGCCTTTCCCCCTGAATAAAAATCCTGTTTAACGCTAACTGTCACCACCCTGTTCGAGGGCAAGCGCGTTTATTTTTGTTGACTTAGCCTAACGGAATAACAAATCTTTACAAGCAATAAGCCGCCCCGGCTCAACTGCCTCCGCCAACTTGGCAACACTATTTTTTCACGTACACTGGTCTCACAAATACCAGGAGAGCAAAACGTGCCGTATAACTCGCAGATTACCGAAGAGCTAAACATACTTGTTCGCTACAACCTGACTACCACCCAGGAAGGTTTAAAAATTCACACGTCCACAGCAGAAGCCGGTGTCATTGAGGCCGCACAGCGCTTATTTGATAAAGGTTTGACATCCCAGATGGATGGCGGCTACCTGACCGAGCTAGGCAGGCAAGCGGCACAACATGCCCAGGATTTATTCTTGATTATGAAGAGCTGAAATTTACCTGCACGATATCAACACAAGACTGACGAGCACATAAATCCCTGCACTTCATCGTTGAAGGCCATCGACAAAACTACAAGAAAACCCTAGAGCTATAGAGCAAAAACAAACAGTAGTGCCAAAAGGGAATCATAGAACTAAAAAAATCACAAGGCTCTGGCGCTGAAAAAATCTGGAGCTGTCGGCACCACCACCTCAGATCATAGTAACCAGGAGTCTCTAACGGTATGGACAAGCCGTCACAAACCACACCGCCTTCAACGGCCTATAAATATTATATGCTCGGCATCCTGACGCTGGTGTACATGCTTAACTTTGTTGATCGCCAGATTCTTTCGGTGCTGCAAGAACCTATCAGAGCCGAATTCGATTTAAATGATACGCAACTGGGTTTGCTACAGGGCATTACTTTCGCGTTATTTTACGTCACCGTCGGCATCCCTATTGCGCGGTGGGCAGATATCGGTAACCGTCGTAATATTGTCTCGTTGGCGGTCGGCACCTGGAGCTTGATGACCTCCTTAACCGGCTTTGCCCAGAACTTCGTGCAACTCCTGCTGATACGAGTCGGCGTGGGTGTCGGCGAATCCGGTGGAAGCCCTCCTGCCCACTCAATGATTTCGGATCTATTCCAGCCCAGCGAGCGCGCCCGCGCTCTGGCGATTTACTCTACTGGTATCACCTTTGGTATTTTTCTGGCTTATGTATTTGGCGGCTGGGTCAGCGACAACTATGGCTGGCGAATTGTATTTATTGTCCTGGGCATACCGGGAATCATCGTCGCCTTCGTGGTTCGTTACACATTTACTGAACCAGAACGCGGCTTCCACGATGGCGACAGAGACAAGGATGGAGCCTTAGCAAAACCACCGCCGGTGATAGACGTTATCCATTTTCTCGGGAGCAGAAAATCTTTTTTACATCTGTCCATGGGCTCAGCCTTACATGCCTTTGTCGGTTATGGCATCGCGGCGTTTCTAGTATCGTTTTATGTGCGCACCTACCAGATACCCCACGACAATATTAGTCAAATCACCCTACCGATTGGCTTCATTATTGGCATAGCAGGTTTAATAGGAAACTTCGGTGGCGGCTACCTGGCAGATCGTCTCGGCTTAAACGACAAGCGCTGGTATTTATGGGTGCCAGCGATATCCACCTTGCTGGCCATACCCTTTGCCTTTGCCGCCTTCCTGGTAAACGACCTCCACTTATCCATGGCTCTGTACGCCATCCCTCTGATGTTTAGCACTATGTACCTGGGACCGGTCATTGCGATCGCCCACAGCCTGGTGAGACCCAGTATGAGAGCTCTCACCTCAGCCATCCTGTTTTTTATCCTGAATTTAATTGGCCTGGGCTTAGGCCCCACCTTGCTCGGCATGACCAGCGATCTGCTTAAGCCCCAATTTGGCAGCGAATCCCTCAGGTATGCCATGTTGATTGCCTTCCTGGGCTATGCCTGGAGTGCGGCACATTACTTCAGGGCAGCAAAATATCTCAGGGCAGATTTGGACAGGGCGTCCAGCGAATTGACCGATGACGATAAAAAAGTGTCCATAATTTCTAAAGTAGCCAGATGGTCAGGGTTTGGGCGGCGCTAGTTATTACCCCAATAATATATTGGAGTCACTCTCCACATAAGTCCTACCCAATATCTCTGCCTGTATCTCCACCAATAAAACCCTGTATCTCCACCAATAAAAAAAGGCCCTGGGGGCTACCCCAGGGCCTTTTTTACGCTATCAGATTAATACAAACTTAATTAACCCTTAGCGTTCTCAAATACATAAGGCTCAAGCGTCTCTTGCCCGCTGATTCGATACTTGTGCCAGCGACCACCACCGTAGTAAACCAGCTGACCCGGCTTGGCAGTACCTTCATTATCGTAGTAAGAAATACAATCACGCAGGGGCTGTGTGGCGGAGTCCGCCTGAGCGCAATGCTCCGCATATTCTTCCTGAGCCTCTTCAGTTATGTCGACAACATCAGCACCTTTCTCGGCCATTGTATCGAGCACCCACTGCACATATTCACCATGATCATTAATAGTGTCTGTAAAGTTGAAGCTACCACCACCGCCCTGAGGGCCGGTAATAACAAACATGTTGGGGAAGCCTTTGGTCTGCAAGCCCAACCAGGTTTTGGTGCCATCCTCGTCCCAGGTTTGCTTCAGAGTTCGTCCGTCACAGCCCTTGATCATGTCGAATGTCGATGTCGCCATCCACTGGAATCCAGTCGCGTAGACCAGCACATCGACTGGGTACTCGACGCCATCGTGGACAACGCCCTTCTCAGTGATTTTTTGAACACCGCGCGGTGCAGTGTCAACCAGATGAACATTGGGCTTGTTAAACGTCGGCAGATATTCGTCGTGGAAGGTAGGTCGCTTACAGCCATAAGCATAATATGGCTTCAAGGCCGCAGCTGTTTTTGGATCTTCTACGATAGAATCAACCCTGGCCCGAATAACTTCCATGATGCGGAAGTTGGTATCCAGTTGCTTCTGCTGTCGCTCTTCAGGCGATAATTTCGTCTTGTGCTTTTTCTTCGGTTTAGCCTCTGTGATTTTACCGGACAGGTAGTCATCATTACCTGACAGGGCAGTACGGCCCGATGAAATTTTGGCAAACCTTGCCCGTCGTTTTTTCGCCCAATCTTCCTCATTTGGCCAGGTTGCGTATTCTTCTGGCGTAGTCTCGCGCTGGTCACGGACATCGATCGATGAAGGTGTGCGTTGGAATACAAACAACTCTCCTACGGTTTTAGCAATTTCAGGAATAATCTGCACCGCTGTCGCACCCGTACCGATAATACCTACACGCTTGCCGGTAATATCGACGTTATAGTCCCAGCGTGAAGTGTGGAAAGCATCGCCTTTAAAGTCTTCCATACCCTCAATTTTGGCCAGCTTCGGCGTGGTCAAAATACCATTAGCCACCACCAGGAACTTGGCTTTCATCTTGTCGCCACGATCGGTATTGACGGCCCAGCGTCCGGCAGATTCGTCCCACTGAGTGTCTTCAACCGTGGTGTGGAACAAGCATTTATCGTAGAAACCGGTCTCTTTCGCGATGTTCTGGCAGTGTTCCATAATCTCAAAACCACTGGCGAACTTCATTGTAGGGATATAGTTCATCTCTTCGAGCAAGGGCAGGTAGCTATAAGATTCAACATCACAAGCAATCCCCGGGTAGCGATTCCAGTACCAGGTGCCGCCCACATCGCCGCCTTTTTCACAAAAGCGCACATCTTTGTATCCAGCCTGCTTGAGTTTGTACCACAGCATCAGGCCTGCGAAGCCAGCACCGATAATCAGGATTTCGCACTCGTCATCCAGAGGCTCTCTTGGCACGGGGGGCTGGGAATGAACATCATTGACGTATTTGCTGAACTTGCCTTCCATACCAATGTATTCGGCGACGCCTGTTCTCGACTTTTTGAACTCAAGATACTTGGCTTGCTCTTCGGCATTAAATACGTCACCGGCTTTCTCTTCTGCAAGTGACGTGAGCGCCTCGTCAGTGACTACGGAGTAGCCCTTACCGGTAATTTTGTCATTGGCTTTTTCGGCACGGGTGTTGAAAATTTTCAAACCCGTCTCGGGGTCTGTTGTTATCGGCATATTGGTCGACATAAATGTACTCTCACTCTTTCATGGTTAAAGACAAACGAAATGTTTTCGTCATTGTTGGTAACTCGACTGCCATGTCCAGGACTGCTCTGCCTTGAAAGGCTTTACCTTCTCTTTCTATTTTTGAAGAGGCGTCACCTAAGCTTTATAGCGAGCATTACTACTCCCTTATAAGAGGCCTCGGGCCCTAAAGGGAAATACTTCCGTCCTTTATTAATGAATCTGACAAATAAACTGATCGATCCAGCAAGTAAATTAATCGATCCGGCAACTAATTGACATAAAACTCAATAACATATGGCGGCCGGAGCATAGTTGATTTCGACCGCTTTGGGAATGGTGAGTCACCATTATCCGTCGACAACTGTCCGCTATTGGGTCAGTTTTTTGCGCTGACGGTCAGCAAATTCAGCGGTGTTGTCTTAGATCAAGTAAGTGTTAGACAAAGGCCTTTGCAGATACTAATGGAATGATTAAACGCTCGTTTGTGCGCCTTTTGGAAAAGCGACCCCACGCTTTTGGGGTCGCCCAGTCTCCACAAACTAGTGCCTGCAAACAAGCTTCTACAATTTACCTAAGCGCTAATTTTCCTGAGCGCTATAGCTCACCCAAAAATTCCAGCACTGCGTCGGTAAAGACATCATTCTGATCACCTGCGACCATGTGACCGGCATCCTTCACATCGACAAATTTCGCGTGAGGAACCAGTTCGAGAAATTCATTAGCGCCGTCCATGCTGACCACGTCGCTCTGCTGGCCCCGCACCAGTAAGGTCGGCACCTTGATATTACGTGCCGCGTCGGCCAGCCGATCCGGGAAGTTCATCCGTTCAGCAAAGCGTATACCGAGCATCTCGGGGTCCCAATGCCAACGGTAACGACCGTTAGGGAGCTTGCGTAAGTTCTTCTCCAGTCCCGCTAGATTGGTTGTCCGCTTGCGATTGGGCGTGTAAGCGGCGATAGCGTCGGCCACTTCTTCGAGCGTTTCAAAACCTTCGGGTTTTAGGGTCATAAAATCCATGATCCGCTGCACACCTTTCATCTCAACCCGTGGCGTAACATCGACCAGCACCAGCGCCGAACAGATCTGCTTTTCGGACTCGCCCTGAGCAGTCAGTGCAGAACCACCACCCATTGACGCGCCGACAAAAGCCGGTAGCTTATCGAAAGTCGCCGCTACCGCGCGGATATCAGCGGTAAAATTATCTACTGCATAATGTTCTTTTTCTTTGGCCCAGTCACTTTCACCGTGGCCTCGTTGATCCAGGGTCACTACGTACCAGCCTGCTTTTGCCAGGGTCTTCGCAGCGCCGCCCCAGGCGTGACGGGTCTGACCACCGCCGTGGAGGAACAACACAGGATCACCGGACGGATCACCATAAGCGTCGCCAATCAGCTTGATATCATTATGGCCACGAAAAACCTTCGTGCTCACTTCTACCTCGTTTGTCATACGGGAACTCCTCATTAGTTTAAATTCTGTCGGGAAATTTGCTGGCCGAAGCATAAGGCAGCCTACGCCAGAAGGCGAATGCACTCAGGGGCATTCCCCGAACCTTAGCTTTCCAGGGCACCCAGCAAATAGTTGCGATACTGGTCGAGATTGTTCATTAAGGGGCTGCAAATTTCCATGGCCGGCAAGCGGTAGCGATCACTTTGCAAAGCAGTGTTACCCACCGTTATGTAGCGAGCCGCGTTTGCCGGGCCGCCATCATACTCGTCTGCGCCCCCAATCCCCACCAATTCTGCTACGGGAGTGCGTCGACCATCAGCGAGGCAATAACTAGCGTTAATCCACAAACGCCCAAAGCGATAACGTTGCTTCACTTTCTGCTCGGCGATTGAACTCCAGGTGGCACCGGTATAGGCAAAATCTTTGGGCTGCTCACCCAGATGTCTTTTAATGTCTGCATCGGCTGTGCGTAATTCCTGCTCTAGCTGATCGCCATCGGGATCTGTGTGAGATAGCCGACTCAGGTTTGGATGACTCACCGTATGACCGCCGATACCCCAGCCTAGCGCTATCAACTGGGCGATTTCATCCCAGTTCAAGACCTTGCTGGCCAGGCGCGGATCGTCCAGCGGGCTGGTATGGAAAAACAAAGTGCCGCTGTAGCCATATTCTGCCAGCAAGGGCTGAATCTCGGTGAGCATGGTTTTATCGGCATGGTCAAAATCGAACAGGATAGGTTGCTTTGGAATATCGCCACTGCCCGGCTCTGCTCCGTCCATGAGTGCTTCAAGATGATCGTACTGGATAGATTCAAAACCCAACTCGCGGGCCAGGGCGAACATCTTGCCCAGGTGATCCGAGGTCAAAGGATATTCGGCCCACTTTGAGGTAATGCCGTGGCAAACGGTAATGGGGATTCTCAACATAATATACCCGCTAAGCACCTGTGCTTTCTGTAAAGCACAAAAAGAAAAAGCTCCGGGATTTAGCCCAGAGCCTTTTTAGCAAGTCGTTATTACTTACCCGATACAGATTCAAATACGTAAGGCTCCAGGGTCTCCTGGGCCTGAACCCGGAATTTGTGCCATCGACCACCACCATAGTAAGCGAGACTACCCGGCTCCGCTTTGCCCTCGTGATCGTAGTAGGAGATACAATCTCGCAGGGGCGCAGAGGCCAGATCCGCCTGGGCACAGTGCTCGGCATACTCATTTTCCGGCTCGGCCTTAACGTCAACAATATCAGCGCCTTGCTCCCGCATGGTGTTTAACATCCACAATACGTAATCGCCATGATCCTCAATAGCATCAGTGAAATTGAAGCTGCCACCGCCGCCCTGAGGACCGGTTATAACAAACAGGTTTGGAAAGCCCTTGCTCTGCAAGCCCAGAAAAGTCCTGGTGCCGCCTTCCTCCCACTTCTGCTTTAACGATTTACCATCACGACCGATGATCATCTCGAAAGTCGAAGTCGCCATCCACTGGAATCCCGTAGCATAAACCAGTACATCAAGGGGATACTCGACACCGTTGTGAACAACGCCGTTCTCATTGATTTCGCTAACCCCGCCAGGTGCAGTATCAACCAGGGTGACATGAGGCTCGTTAAACACCGGTAAATAGCCGTCATGGAAGGTTGGGCGCTTACAGCCATAAGCGTAGTAAGGTTTCAGCGCGGCGGCTGTTTTTGGATCCTCAACGATGGCATCCACCCTGGCGCGAATTTGCTCCATGATTTTAAAATTATCATCCAGTTGGTTCTGCATATGGACTTCTGGCGATACGCGCTCCTTGTTCCCGCTGCGCTCTTTGAAATCCGCTATTTTGCCGGACAGATAATCATCGTTGGCTTTTACCGCTGTACGCACAGACGAAATTTTGGCAAACCTCGCCCGCCGCGCTCGCGCCCAGCCAGGTTCATTCTTCCAGGTTTCAATCTCCTCCGGCGTCGTCGCACGCTGATCTCGCACATCGATAGAAGAAGGCGTGCGTTGAAAAACGTATAACTCCTTCACAATCTTGGCCATCTCCGGAATCGCCTGCACCGCAGTGGCACCTGTGCCGATAATACCCACCCGCTTATCTTCCAGGTCGACCTTATAATCCCAGCGCGAAGTATGGAAAGCATCGCCCTTGAACTTTTCCATGCCATTGATTTTTGCCAGCTTTGGCGTGGTTAAAATGCCGTTGGCGATGACCACGAACTTCGCTTTCATCTCGTCGCCACGGTCTGTGTGCACCGTCCAGCGTCCCGTTGCATCATCCCACTTAGTTTCTTCTACTGTGGTGTGAAACAGGCAGTGGTCATAGAACCCAAATTTCTCGGCAATGCTCTGGCAGTACTCCATGATCTCGAAACCACTGGCAAACTTCATGGTCGGGATATAGCCCATTTCCTCAAGCAAGGGCAGATAACTATAAGACTCGACATCACAGGCAATACCCGGATAGCGATTCCAGTACCAGGTACCGCCCACATCGCCGCCCTTCTCACAGAAGCGTACATCCTTGAATCCCGCCTGACTCAGCTTGTGCCATAACAGAAGCCCAGCAAAACCAGCGCCCACCACCAGGATTTCACATTCATCGCTCAGAGGCTCCCTCGGCACAGTAGCCTCTGAATAGACATCCTCCATGTATTTGCTGAACTCGCCCTCCAGGGCAATGTAGTCAGCAACCCCGGTTCGCGACTCCTTGAACTCACGATACTTCGCCTGCTCCTCGGCATTAAACACCGCCCCAGCAGGAGCCTCAGGCAGCGACTTAAGGCTCTTGTCTGTGACCACAGCATAACCCTGACCAGCAATTTTATCGCTCGCCTTCGCGGCACGGGTATTAAAGATTTTCAAACCTGACTCTGGATCTATTCGGACTGACATGTTGTTATTCTCGCTATTTTAAGGGTGATAAATGAACGAAGTGATTCCGTGTTTTTATGGATTTATTCGATTTTTATACGGAACGCTTCAGTAATATTTGGAATCCCAAATCATAGGTTATTTCTGGGGCTTTGGAAATATTGGGCGGGGCGATGGCTCACCCCTGCCTATTTTTGTGATAGATCTGATTCTGCCCCTTTAACTCTCAGTGGGCGATGGCCGTTAGCAAATACAGAAAACCATCAATTATTTTTGGGTAATTTATTAACCAGGTTGTTCGCGACCTCCCCGACCACCCGCTGAAATGTTACCGGTCTTTCCGTGGATGTATCGCGGGAATAATTTAATTCTTCGGTACCCTCCCAGACGATGGCACCGTTCTCACTATTCCAGATTTGCAGGAACAGGCGGATATTCGCTTCTTTGGTCTGTATCAAGCGCAGGCCCAACACGCCAAAGCGTCCTTTTGAGCTCTGATTAAAACCGGAAAGTTTCAATTGAGCCAGGTAGCGAACCCCCGACACCTGCCCCGTCTTCTGCAATGAATTCAGCTTGAAGATACCCGTATCGCGGTAATCGATGTACATCTGTTTGTACTCATCGGCAAAATCAGCCTGATTCACCGCACTGAGTATTTCTGGCAGCCCAACCACTCGAATTTGCGGCCGTTTTTCTTCCAGGACGCGGCCAAAGATGAAAGCCAGACTCTGTATGTCCTGTTCATGCCCGGTGACGGTCGAAGGCGTAATAAAGCCAAGGCCATGGGTTTCAAGATCACCCGCTGTCAATGCGATGTTCTCGAACTTGACCGAGGTATAGACCTGGTTTCTGCTGCAGCCGGTGTTCACTACCAGCAACAGAGTCACTATGCTGATGAGCCACAAAGAACGGCAGCCAGACATAAGTTTTGTTTGCAGCAAGGTATTCTCCTTAGCGTGTGTCTTGCATGTGTGTCTTATGTATAGTTTATGTTTATCTGGACAAGTAAACATCCTTACTGGATTCAGACTGTAAATCAATACTGCAAATAAAGGTCGCTTCCTGCGTTTTGCTAATCTAAAAATCGTCCGACATTCGCCCTCCCTCGCTTTAGACTTTGCTGAGCTGCCATTACGAGCGTAGCTAACCGTTATGACAGTTATTTATTAGCTTCGATGTGTTCTCCTGCTAGTTGCCAGATAGTTCTCTAGTTAATACAGCCACTAAATCCAGCCAGCTATTGAACATAGTTAATAAACACGGTCATGATTGCCGATATCTACAAGAATAATATCGCCGTCCTGAATAAGCAGCTCCAACACAATGCGATAACTCATATTGATAGACACTGACGACAAACCATTGAGCTGACCCTGCAGCCTATGCAGACGCAACGAAGGGTGGTGTGGGTTTAGCTCCAACAGCTCCAGGGTTTTTTCATACTGTCCGATTATTTGCGGGTGTTTTTTTAAAAACTTCCTGGCGCGGCGAACGTAGCTATCGGTGTAGATCAGCCGGTAGAGCACTGTTTAATCGTTACTCTTTACGCGCTGCATATGCTCAGCCACCGTTTCGGTGGTGTAACGGCCTGCGGCGTAATCCGCTCTAGCTTCGGCAACGGCTGTGGCCAGCTCCAGTTCGCGCAGTTGATTATATTTTTCAATATCCATCACCACATAGCGGTGCTGACCACGAACTGAAATCACCAGCTCATCGTCATGCTTAAGCCCTTCTTCCACCGCGGAAACACCACGGGTTTTGAGTTCGTTGGCTGTGAGTGTGTTCATAATGGCTTACCCTACTATTAAGCGTATTCTAAATAGTACTCTTGGCGGCATGATAAGGAAAGAGCTTATGTCTGCTTTGGCCTGGTTCCGAGCTAATGGTTTCGCAAGCCCCCACCTGGTTTCAGCGTGTTGTGACCGTTTGATTGCTTACCATAGTGAGAGGCCTTGAATCTAGACTTGGCCCTGCTTCTCGAATACTTACTTGATACGGTACCTAGCCTACTTTCCTTTAAACACCCCATACCTTCTTTAAGCGGTTTACGGTGTGGCCCCACTTCGGAGTGCGCGGTTTGCATACGCTGTTCTGGTTACCAAAAAATCCGGTTTCGCTCACCGCGTCGGCGGCATCCACTGTTTTTATCCAGCGCACCGGCACCAGGTACTCAGCGTAGTCATCATCACTTTCGATAAAGTAGGCAGCGCGATAATCGGTATCTGTTTCCAGCTCGGCCAGAGTCTGGCCATCCACCCGGAAATCGACAGCCTTTATCACCGACCCGAGCACTTCTCCCACACCAACATAGCCACCACCGGGACAATTGACCCAAACCCGGTCGCCCTCGCTGAGCATATTCAAAGTTTGGGTATACCAGCGGCCACCGCCTGCGCTGATAAAGCCATAACGTAGCGCATCTCCCCAGCTACGACTGTTATCTACACCGTAAGAGACATAAAACTCGCCGTTCCAGGGCTCCTGCTCGCGGGTTGCAACCGCTTTTTCCTGGCTTTCACCAGGATCGATCATCCACGCTCGGCTCAGGTACTGATTGCCACCGTCTTCGAACACATTAAAAAACAGCACATTCACGCCCACGCCCGCAGTATCGTTCAGGTAACTGATAATCCGCTCGGTGGTGTTATCCAGCCGAGTTGCCACTATCACCATTTGGTGACTCGCATTGATCTCCTCTGCGCTCAGGGTGCTACCAAAACGCAGAGCGAAGGCCTTCATCAGATCAATTTCCGCCAGTTGCTGACACTCAGCATAGTTAGCGTAAATCTCGGCAACATCGCTATCCGTCAAATCAACCACCCAGGCGGCATACTCCAGGGCCTGGGCCACCACGTCTCGCGGAGTTTTGTCGCGTTTCAGCTCAATCACAATCAGCGAACCGGCAGCATCGATCGCCAGCAAGTCGATGCGCTTGTCGTAGTCGGTGCGCACCTGGCGGCCAATCAACATCCAGCCGTCATTCAAAATCGCCATATCCTTAACGATCTGCTGCTCCAGAAAGTCCTCACTCTGTAAGACTGCCGGTTGCAGTTTTTCCGGCACATCGCCGGTTTTCCAGATGCTCTGTTCAATAGCCATCAGTCAAAATCCCCGTCGTTGTTTTTGCTCTCGCAGACCTTGCCCCTCTTCACCGTCCAGCCAGTCATCAAAATCAGTAACGTGCTCATAGCGCCTATGATCATCTTCGTCACACCAGGTTTTGTATTGGGTATCCATACCGACGATTTAGCCCACCGCCTGTTCAACCACCGCATCGGCGAGTTGGGCCTGGGTGGTTTGGGCCTCGTTTAGGCGGGCCTTGAAGGTGTCGCAGAGGATCATGAGCTCGTCGACTTTGGTGACGATGCGAAGTTGTTCGGCTAGGGGTGGTAACGGAAACGCATATAACATCACGTTATTTGCTGACAAATTTGGTTGCGCAGATCCGTTATCAAATCGTAACAACTGGCGTTTTCCATAAGGGCTGACTAAATATTTAAATATATAACTAACCAACTCTCTAATGTATGGACGAATAATCATCAAGGATGAAGCAATCGCACCCTCCTTGTATGGCACCACGAATGCGGTCTTTCCAAATGTCGCACCACGCAAACAATAAACTAAGTCGCCATTTTGAATTTTTCCACTGCGAAGCGCGTCATATTTTTCCCGAGTAATGTAATTCATGTCTATAGTGGTTAGCAGTCCCGTAGGTTCAATGTGTCCCGTATTAATCCATGGCACACCATTACCAACATACTCATTTTTATTCGGATAGTTTTTACCCCTATCACCATTAATAAATTGAGCTAATAGCCCAAATTTCACCCACTCCCATCCCTCCGGCAAATCAAACGGTTTTTCCTCATCACTAATCGGCGGCAGTGGCTTTTGCTTTTTAATTTTCTTGTCTTTAATCAGCTGTTGTTTTTCGGCTGCGATTTTTTCCAGCAACACGCTGGCGGGTTCGTCGTTGGGGTTTTGGGGGACGAGTTTGCCCATAACGGCGAGTTGGAGGATGGTTTGTTTGAGCTGGTCGATGGCCTCTTCGGTGGTGAAGAGGGTGTCGAAGGCGGCGATCAGTTCGGTGTGAATGGGTTGGCGAGTGTTGGCGTTATCTACCATGCGATCCAGGAACACCCGAACCAAGATCTGGTGGGCGTGGAGGCTGTCGGTTTGCTGTTGTTCCAGTTGGTCGCAGAGGGCCATGAGTTCATCGACTTTGGCGACGATGCGGTGTTGTTCTAGTTGAGGTGGAATTGGAGCGATAGTATTTTTTAAATTATTCTGAGTTATTTGATTTATTGTTGTGGTGTCAACTCCCCCCAAATTCCTTCTAAAAACAGGTGAGTTTAAGAATATTTCAATAAAAATATTTGCCTGACTCCGGAAAATAGCCATAAACGCACCAAAGGCCATGGGCTCTCGCAGCTCTTTGATCATTGCTGTTTTACCAACTAACGCTTTACTGCCATTTCTCGCACAAATTAATAGGTCACCTAACTCGACCATAGCCTTTGGCTTTATATCGGGACCATCAACCCTTACCAAATCGTTTAAGTCAATTTTCCCCTTTTGGATGTTTGACGACCGAAGTACTGGAATACCAATATCACCCACGTGAGCGGGTTTATAGGTAAGGCCAATATTTGTTTCGCCAACAGCCCCTAGTCGAACCCACTCCCATCCGCTAGGTAATGAAAACGGTTTATCCTCATTACTAATCGGCGGTAGTGGGTTTAGCTTTCTTATTTCCCCGCCTTTAACCAATCGCGCCTTCTCATCCGCTATCTTTTCCAACAAAACGCTAGCCTGTTCGGCTTTGGGATCTTGCGGCACCAGCTTGCCACGCACAGCAAGTTCCAGTATTAGCTCTCGTAGTTTGTTAATACCGTGGGGGCTAATTTTGCGATTTTTACCCCGGCCAACGGTGGCCTTTTTTTTGGTGGCGCTGCTCCAGAGATCGAGGTGGTCGGTAATGGGGTTTGCATCAGTTGATCTGTTTTGCTCTGGGCTCATGAATTCAGTGCCTGTTGCAGGCTGGCTTTGAGTTGGTCACGCAGGTCGGTAATAGTCTGCTGCTGGGCCTGGTGCTGTTGCAGCAGTTCGTTGGGGTCGTGGTTGATCTGCTCGGCTACATGGGGGTTTTTGATGTCGAGGTTGTAGTTGCGGCCTTTGATATCCTCCAGACTAACTTGCCAGGCCTGTACGGTTTTCTGGCGACTGGCAAAGCCATCGGCCTCATCACCCCACCAGTCGATTTCGGTCTGGAACTCTTCAAAGCGCATGGGCTTGGTTTTGTTGTAGCTTTTAACCCCTTCTGGGTAGGGATGTTCGTAGTACCAGATATTTTGGGTGGCGGGGCTTTCGTTTCCAGGTTTATCGCTTTCCGGCTTTTTGGTAAAAAACAGGATGTTGGTTTTGATGCCGGTGTAGGGGTTAAACACGCCGTTGGGCAGGCGCACGATGGTGTGCAGCTGGCATTCGTTAAGCAGTTTTTCTTTGAGCCGGGTTTTCATGCCTTCACCGAATAGAAAGCCGTCGGGCAGTACCACGGCGGCGCGGCCATTGTTTTTGAGCAGTTTGATCACCAGGGCCATAAACAGGTCGGCGGTTTCGCGGGTGCGCAGGGTGGCGGGGAACTGGTTTTCTACGCCGTCTTCTTCCGTGCCGCCGAAGGGGGGATTGGTGATGATGACGTTGACCCGGTCCTTTTCGCCATAATCCACATAAGCGCGTCGGCTGAGCATGTTGTCGTGTTCGATCTGAGTGGGGGTGTCGATGCCGTGGAGGATCATGTTGGTGGTGCAGAGCATGTGCGGCAGGGCTTTTTTCTCGACACCGTGAAT
>JAHRWI010000131.1 GCA_019090225.1 Porticoccaceae bacterium | reverse complement strand
TTTGCTGAAGAGGTTATCCCGTCGGTACAAAAGTGGCAGGCACCGGATTACAAAGCTGCTTAGGTAGCGCTTAAAAGAACGACCCACCACCGGGGCGGTGCAGAGATGTACCGCCTTTTTTGTATCCGATCGTTTTAAACCTCCTGGTCATTTTGTGGCCACTGCTCTTAGATCATTGAAGAGCTGTTGATGACAAGGTGTCTGATACGAGGAATCCCCTATAGAGCAACTGATTTACATATTCTCTGATTCTCTATACTGTCTGCCCTCCAATATTTTTGACAAACAAGTGCTCCCATCGCCGCGAGCACGTAGAGGAGAATCAATATGAAGGTCGGCCTATCCTGTATCTTTCAAAACCCCTGGAATAATCTCAATGATTTCGATGTTTACCAGCATGAAATTAAAATGGCCGAGCAGGCCGAGGGCCTGGGTTACGACTCAATCTGGGGTGTTGAGCATCATTTTACCGGTTACACCATGTGTCCTGATGTCACCCAATGGCTCACCTACGTGGCTGCGAAGACCGAAAAGGTTCAGCTGGGTTCTATGGCCATTATCCTGCCCTGGCATGATCCTGTGCGCGTCGCAGAAGAGATTTCGATGCTTGATAACCTGTCTAATGGCCGGGTGATTATGGGCTTTGGTCGTGGCCTTGCGCGGGTGGAGTTCGATACCTTCCGGCTCAACCAGAGCGTAGCGAAAGAAACCTTTGCCGAGTCAACAAAAATGATTTGCGAGGGTCTCGAGCAAGGTTATTGCGAGATGGATGGTGAGCATATCAAGCAACCGAAAGCGCCTATTCGCCCAGCGCCGTTTAAAAGTTTTAAAGGTCGCAGCTATGCGGCTTCCATGTCTCCCGATTCTATCTTGATGATGGCTGAGTTGGGTCTTGGCCTGCTGTTAGTCCCCCATAAACCCTGGGACGAAGTCGCTGTCGATATCGGTAACTATCGCGATCTGTTTAACAAGGTTCACGGCGCTAATCCTCCGGCTCCCATCGCCGCATGCTGGACTTATTGCCACGAAGACGAAGGCGTCGCTAAAGCCGCTGCCGAAAAATACATTACCGGCTATTGGCAAAGCGTGATTGATCATTACGAGATGAACAAAGACTACTTCAAACAGAAGAAGGGTTACGAGTACTACGGCAATATGTCAGACGTGATTAACGACGTTGGCCGCGATGCCATCGCCGATATGTTTATGGATTTGCAGGTTTGGGGCACCCCGGAGCAATGCTATGAGAAAGTCCTCAATATCCGCAATAAAGTGGGCAACGGCGGTTTTAGCGGTGTCTTTACCTACGCCGATATGCCTTTTGATGTGGCCGAGAAAAGCTATCATTTGTTTAGCAAGGAAGTATTACCTCAGCTGAAAAAATTACCAGCTCTGGAAGACGCTAAACAGGTTGCCTGATTAACAATATCTATTAGCTCACTCAAAAAGGCCTTTAACGAGGTCTTTTTGCTTTCTCAGTTTTCATTATATTTCGTTATCCAGCTCTTGTTTATTGACCATCGGTCTAGCCGGCATAGAGTTGTGTTCGACCAAGGGCGAGTTACAATGCGCGGTCATTGTTAAACGACTATATAAACAGCTATACAAATAGCGATATAAACTGAAAAGTGGGGGATTAAGCATATGAAGCGTGTACAGGGTATTTTTATTGCCGGGATAGTTTGCTGTGGGTTGGCTCTGTCCGCTCAAGCCGAGGAATGCAAAACCAGCAAATGGGGCGCTGAGGACGAAATCGGTTCGGCTAATCTGATTAGCCCTGCCAGCGTACTCAAAGCATCAAGCCTGATTAAACAGGGTAAAACCCAGCACCTGGGCATTATCATTGATAAAAACACCCCGGCCTTTGGGCCCCGAAGCTTGAATTTGCAAATTGTTCAGCCTGGTCAGGAGTGGGGCCGCTCGCCGTTTTCCAACGGTTTTAATTACAACGATGAAGTGGTTCAGATGTGGTTCGGCATTGGCTCTCAGCTCGATGGCCTCGGCCATCCGGGCCAGCACGGGGTGTTTTATAACTGCAACAAGGGGGTCGATTTTGTTCGCACTGAGGGTGTGACCAAAATGGGTATCGAAAAAGTACCGCCCATGGTTGCTCGTGGCGTCGTGCTGGATATGGCCGCCCAGGCAGGCGTTGATTTCCTGAAGGGTGGTGAATACTTTTCGGTAGCCGATGTCGAAGCCGCTCAAAAGCGCCAGGGTACGGACATTCGTGAAGGCGATGTGGTGCTTTTCCACACCGGCTGGACCGATGCCATGTTAGAAAAAGATCCAAAGCAATGGGGTAGCACTGAACCGGGTATGTCCGAAGAAGTTGCCCAGTATCTGGCCGATAAAAACGTCGTCGCCGTGGGTGCTGATACCTGGGGTGTCGATGTGGTGCCACCGCAACATAAAGATAATATTTTTGGTGGTCACTTAATACTCATGGTGCAAAACGGTATTTACCTGTTGGAGACCATGCAAACCGGGCCACTAGTTCGTGACAAGGCGTTTGAGTTTTTCTTTGTGCTGGGGCCAACTCGGATCCGCGGTACCGTTCAGGCGGTCATTGATCCCATAGCGATTTACTAACAGCCGATTTATTAGCAGGCGATTTATTTGCGTTTAAGTTCTGACCAGCCCTTTATCTTAGAATATTGGTCTGGTCTTTTTTGGTGAACGGCATTAACTAATCTAGATTATTGTAAATACTACATAACTCATTAATAAATAATAATTAGTTATAGTGATTTATATAAGAAAGAGTTAAAAATACAGGTGGGGGATGTTAGATGGATTCATTACGTATTTGGTCCTGGGTGTTTTTGTTTTTATATGTCGGAGCCATGATCGGCTTCGGCTATTTGGGCATGCGTAGTGTTAAGAATAGCGATGACTTTTCTACCGCTCGTGGTGGTTATGGCATGTGGTTTCTGGCCTTTGCGATGACTGCGACCACGGCTTCTGGCGCTACCTTCCTTGGCATCCCCGGTCTCGGTTATCGTTTTGGCTTTCCTGCCCTGGGCTATGCGCTGGTTTATCCTTTTGCTGTCTATCTAGGCGTGTGGCTGTGTTTTAAGCAGGTACAAAAAGCGGGCAATAACTTTAGTAATCGCTCGATTCCCGAATTTATGGGGGATCGTTATCAGTCCGAGGTGATGCGAGTTATTGTTGCCTTATTCTCTATGGTCTTGATGTTTTATCTGGCGGCCCAATTGCTGGCGGGCCTCGTGATGTTCGAGCAGATGCTGGGGCTAAACCCAGTATGGGCATTGGTGGTGACAACCGGGGTCTTGCTGGTTTACGTGGTGCTGGGCGGCGCTCACGCTGACATTATTACCGACGGCGTTCAGGGTGCCATGATGTTGGGTCTGGCAATGATGATCGTAGTGCTGTTTAGCATTGGCTACGGTGTTGAAGGGGGCTTCCCCGGTATGATGGCGCGCTTGTCTGAGCTAGATGCAAAGACGGTGATGGTTCATTATGAAGGCTCGGGGCTTTTTGATTCCCACTGGGATTTCGCAGCCATATTTCTGGCTCACCTGACCCTGGGTATGCTGCCCCACATCGGCAATAAAGTTTGGGCCTTGAAAGAAGGCGTTGGGCGAACTAAGTTTTTAGTCCTGTGTTTACTGATGGGCATCGTCCTGGCATCCATGGTGTTTGGCGGTATTCTTGCCCGGGCGGTATTGGGCGATAGCTTGCTGTCGATACCGGGTGGGCCGAATCAGGCTATCCCGGCACTCTTTATTGAGTTATTCCCGGTATGGTTAGCGGCTTTTCTTGGTATCGCGATTTTATCCGCGATTATGTCTACTGCCGATGGCTTGGTGATCTCAACCTCCCAGGTTTTTGCTAATGATATTTACCGACGCACCCTGTCGAGCAAACTGCACCCGGAAGCTGCAGCTGCAGAGGTGGATCACAATGTATTGCGTATTAGTCGCTGGTCGATCATTTTCGTTCTGGTCGGTGCGGCGGTACTGGCCTGGTTTTCCATAGGGCAAAACATTGCCCTGATGGTCTGGGTCGGGCTGGGTGGCATGATGGCCGCGCTGGCTGGCCCGATGATTATCGGCGTGTTCTGGCGTGGCGTGACAAAGCAAGGGGCCATTTGGGGCTTCGCTGCCGGGGCCATCGCTTTTATTGCCCTGCGTAATAGCTGGTTGCCTGCCGGTACGGTGGATGGTGGTGTTATTGACTATTTACTGTTCGAGTTGGCTGCCCAGGCGGGCAATCCTTTTGCCTGTACGACTATCGGTGAAGCGGTATCTATTCTGGTCACAGTCGTCGTGTCACTATCAACGACCGCCTTACCTAAAGAGCATGTGGATATTATTTTCGGTACGGAAGCGACGTCTAATTAGACCCATCAAGCTTAGCCCCATTAAAAAATGACTGGTATTTTGTTGTGTTACAGATACGAAATAACATTGCCATTCCAGACAATGACATTGAAATAAATGCCATCCGTGCTCAGGGCGCGGGTGGTCAAAATGTCAATAAAGTCTCTAGTGCTGTGCACCTACGTTTTGATATTAAGGCTTCGTCCCTGCCGGCGGAATACAAGCAAGCCCTACTAGCTTACAGCGACCAGCGAATATCCAGCGATGGTGTGCTTATTATTAAAGCCCAGCGTTTCCGCACTCAAGAGAAGAATCGTCTGGATGCTCGTGAGCGCCTAAAAGAATTGGTGTTAACGGCAACCCTTAGACGCAAGACCAGAAAAGCTACTCGACCCAGCAAAAACTCACAAAAAAAACGTATGGACAGCAAAAAAAAACGGGGCCAGACAAAAAATTTGCGCGGTCGTGTTGGCATTGAATAACGATCTGTCTCGAATGAACAGAGCCTTGTCGAATAAATCACGCTAGGTCAAATATCACGTTTTTGTAAATTCGGATTAGTTTTATGCAAGCCTTGTTTAAAAAAGAAGGGGAATATTTTATCCCCTCAGAGGCAGCAGCCAGCCCCTGGGGGCCTATCACTCTGCACGGTGGCGCATCAACCGCCCTGATGGTAAGTGCAATGGAGGACAGGTTTTCAGCTGATGAGATGCAAATGACTCGACTCACTGTCGATCTATTCCGCTCGGTGCCAAAAGCGCCACTCAGGGTTGAATGCGAAACCGTCCGGGATGGTAAACGGGTAAAAATGTTCGATGTATCGCTTTATCATGAAGATGTTGAAGTTTGCCGCGCGAGTGGCTTGGTCCTGCAAAAATCAACGGTCGATGTGCCAGACTACGCGATTAATGATGTCGCTCTACCGGAACACATCGCCCAGGCTCTTGATCGGCAAGCCGTGATTGGTATTGGCTCCGATCATCGCATGCACGAGGGCACACCGACCCCGGGATTGCACAGATCAATTCCACTCAAACCAGTATTTCTCAATATCGGTATTGGCCACGGTTGTAGTTGGCTCAAACTTCCCGTGCTGGTTATCGAAGGTAGGGCCAACACGCCATTATTAAGCGTTGCCGCATTGGCCGATTTTGCGAACGGTTTTTCCCAGGTGCATTTGAGCGAGGAAGTGGGTTTTATTAATGCTGATTTAACCGTCAACCTGTTCCGAATGCCCGCTAGCGAATGGCTATGTATTGATAGCCGCGCATTCCCGCAAAGCACAGGTTTGTCGATGGTCGAATCGGTTCTCTATGATGAGAGCGGTATGATTGGCCGGGTCACTCAGTCGAATCTGACCATGCCGCGATTTAAAGCTTAGTGGAAGCGCTGTATAGCGATCGATTAGCTATGCTCCACGGCAATTAAGCCGATGGACGATCTCCCCCTACAGTTTCAATTACACATCCCTGTCATTGATGACCAGGCATCTATTGTCGCTTTGCTAGCAGATGCTTCGGGTCTATCAAAACAAGTCATTAAACAAACCATGCAAAATGGCGCGGTCTGGCTCAGCCATGGTGGCAATACGCGTCGGGTAAGGCGGACCAAACAAAAGCTCACTATCGATGACGAAGTGCATCTCTATTATGACCAGGCAATACAAGCTACAAAACCTGGAGAAGCACAAGTTATCGTCGATGAAGGCAGTTACAGTGTTTTGTTTAAGCCTTCAGGGATGTACAGCCAGGGTTCTAAATGGGGGGACCACTGCACGATTTATCGCTGGGCAGAGCGACACTTTGATCGATCTGCCTTCATTGTTCATCGGCTGGATCGTGCCGCCTGTGGACTCATATTAATTGCTCACCAAAAAACCTGCGCGCGGATGTTATCGAGTTTGTTTGAGCAACGGCAAATTAAAAAGACTTACCGGGCTCTCGTGTCAGGGCAGTTTTCACCGGGTACGCTGAGGCTAGATAGTGAAATTGATGGTCGTCCTGCCGTGAGTTTTGCAAGCCTCAAACGTTACGATAGCGAACAAAATAGATCATTGCTTGAAGTAGATATCGAAACTGGCCGGAAGCATCAAATTCGCCGACATCTCGCGGATGCGGGTTATCCCATCGTCGGAGATCGTTTATACGGCCGTTCTGTGGATCAAGGCAGCGGTGATCTGGCCGCCGAGGATCTACAGCTGATAGCGTACCAACTGGCTTTTATCGATCCAGACAGCGGTGAACGAAGAGAGTATTTAGCGCCAGATAATTTGGTGCCAACTTCTTTCAGTTAGTTCTGAGTTAGTTCTGAGTTATTCGCCGCTCGTTACATTTTCGAAACTAGCAGCATAAAGTGAACAAATTTCACCGTAGCCCTGATGCTAAGTTCGGAGGAAGGTCAATATTTACGCCAATGGCCTGGTGATTTCGCCCAATTAATAAACGCATAAACAGTGATTCTGCCTTTTAAGATGACTTGATATTCACGGGCATACCGGGTCGTAATAAGATTATGAACATCAGCGATAAGCCGCGCACGGTGTGCAGCTGACTTTCCTCAACGATTATCCAGGCGGGGGCTCGTGCTTGCGCACTCATGCCCTATCGATTGCCCCCGTATCGTGGCCTTCTCGGGCTTACCTCCGGAAAACCCATGGCTTTGTTTGTGGGGACAAGTCTATTAGAGGCTCCTTTCGCTATTAGTGTATTATGTAATTGTTTCTCGCCTTCCTTTGGGTTAACTCCGGTTTATGGCCTTTGATTGGAGTTTTTACCTCTTAAAATTATTTAGAATGCTAATAAATAAAGTCAGTATTGGGGGCTTTTTGTCTGGTTTAGAAAATATTGTGCTTAGGTTGCCTGCGCTTGAAGATGGTATGGCTGTGTTTCGCCTGGTTGAGAATTGCCCGCCTCTGGATATCAATTCCAGCTATTGCAACCTCCTTCAGTGCAGTCATTTTGCCAACACCTCTGTCGCTGCGGAGGTGAGGGGAGATGTACTTGGGTTTATCTCCGGGTATGTGATACCCGGGCGTCCGGACACTTTGTTTGTTTGGCAGGTAGCAGTTGCCGAGGAGGCCAGAGGCCTCGGGCTAGCATCACGCATGTTGGCTCATATTCTTACTCGGCCCCACTGCAAAGATATTGCTTATTTAGAGACCACCATAACCCAGGATAACCAGGCATCCCGGGCCTTATTTAAAGGCCTGGCAAAGAATTTGTCAGCAGATTTCGAGTCATCAGGATGGATGGACAAAGATGTTCATTTTGATGGGCAACACGACACAGAAGCGCTTATCCGCATTGGGCCTTTTAACTCGCATGGCTAACTAAGAGTAAAAGAAGCACTATGAAAATTTTTGATGAAATTGAATCCGAAGTACAGAGTTATGCCCGTTCGTTTCCGCGGGTTTTTAATCGCGCCAAAGGCGAGTTGATGTGGGACGAAGATGGTAATCAGTATCTGGATTTTCTGGCCGGAGCCGGAACTCTGAATTACGGTCATAACAATCCGCTTTTTAAAGATGTTTTGCTCGATTATATCCAAAACGATGGCATCACGCATGGTTTGGATATGCACACCAAAGCTAAAGGTGAATTTTTACAGACGTTTAGCGACAAAATCTTAAGGCCGCGAAACATGGAGTATGTCGTACAGTTCACCGGGCCTACGGGTACCAACGCAGTAGAGGCAGCGATGAAAATCGCGCGCAATGTGACTGCCCAGCAAAACATCGTTGCCTTTACCAATGGTTTCCATGGAGTGAGTTTGGGCTCATTGGCGGCAACAGGGAATTCTCATCATAGAGATGCGGCCGGTGTGAGCTTGATTGGAACGCACCGTATGCCCTATGACGGGTACCTGGGCGAGAATATCGATACCACAGAGTACCTGGATAAGGTCTTGTCCGACTCCAGTAGCGGTGTCAACTCACCTGCTGGGGTGATTGTGGAAACCGTTCAAGGCGAAGGTGGTATTAATGTAGCCACTATTGAATGGTTGCAGAGCTTACAGGCGGTCTGTAAAAAACACGGTTTATTACTCATTGTCGATGACATCCAGGCTGGTTGTGGGCGCACCGGTGATTATTTCAGTTTTGAAGAAGCTGGTATTGAGCCGGACATTATTACCCTGTCCAAATCCTTAGGTGGCTACGGTCTGCCTTTTGCTGTGGTGCTAATGAAGCCGGAGCTGGATCAGTGGAAGCCAGGCGAGCATAACGGAACTTTCCGAGGCAACAATCTGGCCTTTGTGACGGCCAAAGCGGCGATCGACAATTACTGGTCTGACAGTCAGTTCTCAGATGAAATAAAGCGAAAAGGTCGGTATATCTCCGAGCGACTTGAAAGTATTGTTCGCCAATACGGTGAAGGCAACTTTACCATCAAAGGGCGTGGCATGTTTCCGGGTATTAATTGCGTCAATGGAGATATCGCAGGAAAAATCACCAGTAATGCCTTTAAAAAAGGGCTCATTATTGAAACCAGTGGTGCCGATGATCATATCGTTAAGTTCCTGTGTCCACTCATCATCAGTGACAGCAACCTGAAAAAAGGCATTGATATCGTTGAATCCGCGATCCAGAATGTGTGCGCCAAGGAGGAGGGAATTCCCGAAGAAAAAGTATATTTCGATGTCGGCTAAACTCAGGGCTTGGTCACTATTATAGGTAATGAATAAGCTACCGGGGTAGCTTGGTAATGCTTGTTAAGCTAAAAAATTGAACAAATGAGGCCGTTTTATGATCGTAAGAAAATTATCAGAAGCCAGGCAATCCAATCGAAGAGTAGTTTCCCCAGACGGTAACTGGGAAACTACGCGACTCTTATTGAAAGATGACCAGATGGGGTTTTCCTTCCATATTACTACCATCTACAAAGGTGCAGACTTTCGGATGCATTACCAAAAACATCTGGAGTCGGTGTATTGCATGTCAGGCTTGGGTGAAGTGGAAACCCTAGCTGATGGCAAAATATATCCCATAGAACCGGGCACTATTTACATGTTGGATAAACACGATAATCACATATTGCGAGCTTTTGAAGAACTGACCCTGGCTTGCGCTTTTAATCCACCACTCAATGGAAAAGAGGTACACAATGCCGAAGGTGCCTATGAGTTGGACGCGGAAGCCCTTGAGGAGTAAAGGCTAACATTATGAGTGAGTTGATATTAGAGCCAGCATCGAATGGTTTTCTCACGAGCGAAGTTGATGCCTGATGTATACGCGTCGAGAAATGGACAAAACGCCAGGCTAGTTGGTAGGCGGGATCCCGTTGTTCATGCCTCTAAAGAGCAGGCCCCTCCGGTTGATCGTTCGTTTATCAATACTTATAACGAGCAAGGGTTTGTCGTGCTGAATGACGTGTTTACCCCCGATGAGGTAAGCACGTTTCAGCAGGAGCTTGAACGCCTCAGAGCTGCCCAAAAAAGCCAGCAGTCGGGTGATGTCATTACCGAGCCGAACAGCAATGAAGTGCGTTCAATCTTCCGTGTGCATGAAAGCAGCCGGGTTTTTAAAGCGCTTGCCGTTGATGAGCGCCTGGTTGACCTTGCCCGATATCTGCTGGACGATGAAGTTTATATCCATCAATCCCGACTGAACTACAAACCGGGATTTAGGGGAAAGGAATTTTACTGGCATTCTGATTTTGAGACCTGGCATGTGGAAGATGGGATGCCTCGCATGCGCGCTCTTAGTATGTCGATTACCCTAACAGAGAATTTCGACTACAACGGCCCCTTGATGCTGATTCCCGGATCGCACCAGCAGTATGTCGTGTGTGAAGGAGAAACGCCGGAGGACCACCACCTTGCCTCGCTACAAAAGCAAGAGTATGGCGTACCTTCTGATGATTGCATGAAAAGCTTAACGGCACAGGGTGGTATTGTGTCAGCCACAGGCAAACCAGGCAGCGTTATCGTATTTGACTGCAATATCATGCACGGTTCTAACGGCAATATTACCCCGTTTCCGAGAGCCAACGCCTTTTTCGTTTACAACGCTTTGAGCAATAAGATAGTCAATCCATTTTGCGCTCAAGCACCTAGACCGGAACATATCTGTACAAGAAAAAACATTATTCCAATTCCTAAATAAACTAATAGAATTCGCCGCCCTAAAGCATTTTCTTCACATGGGGACAAGGTCGAAATATCGCGCGCGCTGTTAGACGCTCTAACACCTGTATTCGCAGCTAGCTGCGTGGAATAGAACCCCAGGGGATTAACGGGTCGACAATCAGGTTAAGTAGTATCAACAAATGATGAGCCGGGTTCATAGTGTGCTTGTTCCCTTTTCCCATTTAGTAGATGAAATGACTCAGACATTTGCACTCTCGCTCAACGAAGTCAGGGTTGATTTACCCACTCGTGCTTCAGGATATATCCTCCATTTAGGAAAACATTGATGGTTTATTCGTTTGTTGGATTTTTATTGCTGTTTACATTAATTGGTTTGTCGTCTACCTGGCGCAGTCGCGCTACCAAAGAGGATTATTATCTAGCCAGCGGTAGCGTGCGCCCCTGGTTAGTGGGCTTATCTGCAGTCGCAACCAACAATAGCGGCTATATGTTTATCGGTGTCATTGGCTACACTTATATGACCGGGCTTGCTTCGATTTGGTTGATGGTCGGCTGGATCGCTGGGGATTTCCTTGCCTCACTATTTGTGCACAAGCGCTTGCGAAGAGCAACCAGCGCGAGTGGTGAAGTGAGTTATGCCGGAGTGCTCAGCAATTGGTATGGTCAAAAGCATTCCCCGGTGCAGCGATTGATCGGAATGATCTCCCTGTTGTTTTTGTTGACCTATGCTTCTGCTCAGCTCGTAGCGGGAGGGAAAGCACTGCACGTTCTAATGGGGTGGCCCTTATGGTCGGGTGCGGTTGCCGGGGCGGTACTTGTCAGTCTGTATTGTTTTGCCGGAGGCATTCGCGCATCGATCTGGACAGATGCCGCCCAGTCCATCGTGATGATTTTTGCGATGGGAGTGCTTTTGCTTACTGCGTTAATGAATCTGGGAGGACTATCCAGCGCTGTTGAACAGTTGCACAGCGTGGAAGGGTTTATGGACTGGCTGCCAAAAGACTTGATATTTCCTGGGTGGATTGGCGGAGCACTGTTTATTGTAAGCTGGCTATTTGCCGGGTTATCCGTGATCGGGCAGCCTCACATCATGGTGCGTTTTATTACACTAAACAAGGTAGAGAGTATGCGCGAGGCCAAGTTGTGGTATTACTTATCGTTTGCGCTCTTCTACTGTATGGCAACAGGTGTCGGCTTGCTTTCTCGCATCTATTTGTCCGATTCGGGGTCCTTTGACGCAGAGCTAGCCCTACCACTTATGGCGCAACAGTTACTGCCTCCTGTTCTTGTTGGATTAATTCTGGCGGGTATTTTTGCAGCCACAATGTCTACTGCTGATTCATTGGTATTGAGCTGCTCAGCGTCCATGACTCACGATATTCTGCCGCACAAAACTGAGAAAGTTTGGCTGCTAAAATTAACGACCATCATCATTACTGGAATCGCACTTTTACTCGCGTTTACGAACAATCAAAGTGTTTTCAGTATGGTGATCATGGCCTGGTCCGGCCTGGCCAGTGCGTTTGCTCCCTTATTAATATTTTTATGTTTTGGCAAACAGCCATCACAATTTATTTGTATTGCAGCGATACTTGCTGGATTTACTGTCGCACTCGTTTGGCGGGTATTTGGATTACAGGAAATGACTTACGAAGGGCTGCCTGGAATTTTGACAGGCATCATTATTTTATATGCCGGCTGTTTTTTTCAGGTTGGCGAAGTTCCCGGGAATGCCGAGGTTGAATCGAAGCTACTTTCCTAGAAACCATCTTTCTAGAAACCCATTTTCCTGGACACTTACCTTGCAGGCTTTGGGTACATTACCAAGCTCTTCAGCTAAATTCAGCAGGCGGCACATTGCCAATTGCTCATAGCAATAAGTCAGTATTAAATACCCGCTAAGTCCATCATCATAATTCTAAATATCATAGGCCTGTATTATTAA
>JAHRWI010000130.1 GCA_019090225.1 Porticoccaceae bacterium | reverse complement strand
GTGTCCAGCCGGTATTGAAGACGGTGTTAGTTCCACGTTGGACAAAAAAACGTTGCATGGCAAAGCCGTTGGGGTGGAAAGCATTCCAGCTCATGGTCAATGAGTCGCTCTGCGAATAGCCCAGCACGCCGCAACAAGGATCGGCTTCGGCACCGTTGATGGTGGGTGCATTGATCTCTGCAAAGCAGGGGTTGTTATCGATATGTAGCGGGACAATCATGCTGTTACCCTGAACAAGATTCAGGTCAGGGTCAGCGGCGTTGGTTGTGTGGATAGTGCCGGATGTCCCGTCCGGATCTGTCGGGACGGCATAAACAATACCTAACGCAGCAATATCTACGGCCTGCCCATTGGCGTCGAATAAATCGACCCTGAGCTGATGTTTGCCGCTTGTATCAATACCCAGGGGATTACCATCACTATCATAGGCGATACCAGGGGCGGCGGCTCCTTCTTTGCTGGGAAACACTGCACTCGCGAGATGTTCTTTGATTTCGGTGATGTGGGGCGGTACGTCCCATACTCCCTTAGGTGCAACAGAGGGATAGGGGATTTTGAACAGGTTGGCTACTTCATTACCCGTCCCGCTGCCGTCATCGACAGAGAAGGGGCCGAGGGATTCGGGTGACCAGGCTGGCATATCGCCGGTAGCTGTAGGCACATCGTAGCGATAATAGCGTTTAACGCCGGTGGTCAAAGGTAGATATTCGGGTAATACCGCGTTACCCGCATCTTTGCGCCACGACAAGCGATAATAGACTACGCCCGCGTCCTGCAGAGCATTGGAAAATTCCAGCCGTGGTAATAGGGTGCCGCCCCAGGGGGCATCCACAGTACCCAGCCCGGCTTTTTCAACGGGCGTTAATCCTCGGTTATTCACTGTTACCTGAGGTGCGAGAGCTTTTGAAGCGCCGTAAAGATGGTTGAGTCCGCGGGCGCCTATCGCCATGAATGCTACCCAGCGATTGGTGCCCCCTGGGCCGATGACTGGAGGACACGGTGTGCAGGTTTGTGCCCAGGGATGCGAGGTGTAGAGCTTGACCTCCGACCCGCACTGGTAATTCCATCGGGTATGGCAATGGACCGGAGTCGGTGCATATATAGTGATATCAAACCAGCCAAAAAATTTTTGGCGTGCCTTGAAGTAGAGATCCGGGGTATCAGGATTGTTGCAGCCCTTGAAGAACACTGTTTGAAACCGACCACATTCATCGCTTTGGGCTGTTGCAACACGTTGCATTGTTAAAAGGTGGGGGTAGTAATGACAAAGCAAAGGTCGAATAAAGAAGGCGTTGTCGATCAATGCTTGTTCAAACTGTAATCTGCTGCCTTGCTGCGCAATGTATTGCAGTTCGTTTGTTGCCAGAATACTTGGTGGTGGTGATGATGCCTGGTTTGAAGCCCTAAGCGAGAGTGGTGTTTGTGTCTCCTGGGCTTCGTGGGGTATATGTCCTGACAATTGATTGAATCTTTCAGGAATATCTATAAACGGATCTGGTGGTGGATCGGGCAAAGGGCGGGGATGGATGATCAACTCCCGCAGTCGTTCTATCACCTCAATTGTGAGTCGTGGGATGAGTACCCGCAGGGGATCGACTTCATATATTTCGACAGTGGCGTTACAGACCGGATAGTCTTCGTAGGTGCCGCCCACTAATACGCGTTTATTCAAGGTGCCACGTACGTGACAGGCACTTAGAAGCCAGCACTTCCAGATATTGGGTATAACCGTGAAGCCAAGCTCCAATTTATCGGGTGCGGAACGAGTGTTTATTAACTGTTCCTGAGCGCCGCGGTGGATCAGATCATCGAACGCGTTTCCTTCATTTTCCACCGGTGGTCCGACGAGAATACGTATTCTTGAATCATTGACCGAGATGCTAAGCTTGAGTTGCGCCACGCCTCGGTCAGATACCTGAGCGGATTCCAATAGTTCGCCTTCGTTCGAAAAGCCATACGCCCAAACTTTGGGCATATGGCTTTTTTCCCGTTCAACGAGATCAATTGCTACATTAACTTCAACATCTTTACGGCCTTTGTCTGTGTGTTCCACCATTTTTAACTCCCTTTAATAAAGTGGTATCAATAACTTAGTAGAGGAAAAACCGTCACTATTGCTGGTAATCACTACACCATGTCATTGCTTCAGGTAACGGGGCTTCCGCTACCGGGAGAGTAAGCAAAGTAAGTGCCACAAATAACGTTTTATTTAAATATAATAAAATCAGTAAGTTATCGATTTATCATAATGCTTTGTCTCAGGTCACATGTCGCTCTGTAGCGACTGGGCTGAGCGCTAATTTCTGTAACTAGTTGAAATAAATGGAAATGCACTGTCGCTATTAGGCGACATAGATTGGTGACGCTTGTTAGTTATCTTGATCTAACATGCAGATGAGGAACTGGAGAACCTCCTAATGACGTTAACTTGGTTGGTGTTTAAGCGGGATACTGACTGTCGCTACATAGCGACAGCTGTTCCTTGATCCAAAAACTGGCAAAATCATATTTATGGTCAACAGGTGCTCGATTTCATTTCGACAAATAACGTTTTTCGGTTTTTTACTGGTCGTTGTAATACTTGCCATCGCGTTGATTAATGCGATGTACCAGGTTGAGAAACTGTCAAGTGATGTCCAGGCCAGTGTGCAGGACACTGCGCGGACTATAGAAGTTGCTTGGATAATCACTACCCAAAGTGTGGGGATTGAACGTGCCGCTGCGCAGTATTGGCTATCGCGTGATAACAGCCAGTTAATGCGTTATGCAAACCAACGCCGTCCATTTGGCATCGCTGCTAGCCGCTTATTAAATTCATCTTCTAATCCAGCGGTATTAGAGAAAGTTGAGTTATTACTTAAGTATGAAGAGATGCTTTACCGAACTTTACTGCAAACTAAAAACGAAGTTTCGCACAGGGCATTGCCGGAACTAGAGTTGCGTTTGGCGGAACATGCGACTGTTATTCTTCATGCAGTTATCCAACAGACAACGACAGACAGTGTTGCCATTAAGGAAAGGACTGATCAGGCTAATCGCTTATTGCTATGGCAAGCAATTGCGCTTATTCCTTTTGCGATACTAGTAGCAAGCAGCTTCAGTATATTTATATCACGTTCTCTCAGTAGCCTGGGTTTGGAGATCAGAAGGTTAGGAGGGGGCCAATTCGATAATGCCATTAAAGTGGGCGGTCCTCGGGACATCCAAAATCTGGGTGAGCGATTGGAATGGCTGCGAACTCGATTGCAAGCAAACGAATTGCATAAAATTAGATTTGTTCAAAATATGTCTCATGAGTTGAAAACACCACTGACCTCGATACGAGAAGGAATAGAGTTGCTCAATGATCGGATACCAGGGGAATTGTCCGAAGCACAGCTTGAGGTAGTAGAGATTTTGCAGACGAATAGTCTGCTACTACAAAAACAGTTGGAAGATATGCTCACTCTTAACATGCTTCGCGTTCAGGAAAACTCTAGCACCAAAGGTAGTTTTGACTTGGCGTTATTGATATCTGACGCTATTGATAACCATGCGATAGGTATTAAAAAGAAAGAATTGAAACTTATAACAGAATTGGAATCGGTGCGAGTCTCTGGAGAATCATACCAGCTTGCCACGATTATCGAGAACTTGATTTCAAACGCGATCAAGTTTTCTATGCATTATGGCACCTTAAAGGTGACGTCGAGGACAATCGGTGACAAAGCCGCCGTTGATATAGAGGATGAGGGGCCCGGCATTGACCCTGCAGAGATCAGTATGATTTTTGAACCTTTTTTTAAAGGTTCACGCCAGGTGACTGATACTGTCGGTGGCAGTGGTCTCGGACTGGCAATTGCGCGTTATTACGCAGAGTTACATGATGGTGAGATATTTGTTATCGAGTCGGAAGTGGGTACCCATATTAGATTGATGCTAAGTGCAGAATAGGAGCGCTGATTCTGAGATAAGAATATTTCGTTTGGCAATCGGCGGACAGCTAGCCCTGCAAGTTGAGTTACACTGTAACTGCATGACTTGTTTTGGCTATGCTTAATGAACTGCGTCAGGTGAATTTGAGCTTGGTAGAAGCAGTGACTAAAGCTGATAAGTCGACTACCGTCGTTGAAAGGAATAGGCGGAAATATTGATCGTAAGCAACAGGTTTCCAACTTTACTTACACGGATGTGATTTTACATGCAGTGCCATAAAATTTTAGTTGTCGATGATGATCCTGGAATTCTTAAACTTCTGTCGTTAAGGCTGCGATCAAAAAACCGGCTGGTTGAAACGGCAGAATGCGGCCGCCAGGCACTTCGCCTCTTGTCAGAATTCGGGCCGGATCTGGTGATTACGGACCTTAGAATGGCTGGCATGGATGGCATGGCATTGTTTTCAGAGATACAGGCGTCGTCACCATCGTTGCCGGTCATTATCCTGACTGCACATGGAACAATTCCAGATGCAGTAGAGGCCGCGCAAAAGGGAGTGTTTGGCTATTTAACTAAGCCATATGATGGGAAAATGTTGATGCGCACGGTTGATAAGGCCTTGAAGCATAAGGTCGAAAGTTGCCGTGGTTCACAAGATGGCGTGTCTAACCACTGGCGAGAAGAGATTGTTACTCAGAACCTTCGAATGGAAGAAACGCTTAATATGGCAATGCGTTTTGCCCAAAGTGATGTGAGTGTTTTGATACAAAGTGAGAGCGGCACAGGCAAGGAGCTGCTGGCTCAGGCAATTCATCGGGCCAGTCCACGTAGTGATCACAGTTGTGTCGCTGTTAACTGTGGAGCGGTTCCTGAGGCCTTATTGGAGGCAGAACTTTTCGGCTATAAGAAAGGTGCTTTTACAGGCGCTGATCGCTCCCGTACTGGTTTGTTTGAAGAGGCGGATAAAGGCACGTTATTTTTGGATGAAGTGGGCAATATGTCGCTTGAGTTCCAGGCCAAGCTGTTGAGAGTCTTACAAGATGGAAATGTGAGACCTTTAGGTTCTACTCGTTCAGCACCAGTAGATGTCCGAATTATTGCAGCTACTCATGATGATCTTGAAAAAAAGATTGAGCTGATGGAGTTCAGGGAGGACCTCTATTACCGACTCAATGTGGTGACTCTGGAATTGCCACCTTTGAGAAAACGTCTGGATGATGTTCCATTGCTTGCGAATTATTTTTTGTCGAATCTCAATGAGCGTTCAACTAATATTGTGGCTAAATCATTCTCTCCAGAGGCAATGGAAACGTTAACCACGGCAAAATGGCCGGGCAATATACGTCAATTATTGAATGTGGTGGAGCAGGTGGCGGTGTTAAGTGTTGCTCCCGTCATATCCGATACAGCTATTCGTAAGGCTTTGCGATATCAACCCGCTAGACTTCCTTCGTTGGCTACAGCCCAATCCGAATTTGAGCATGATTATCTCGTGAGAGTTTTGCGGATCACCAGCGGCAATGTCAGTCAGGCAGCGCGCCTTGCTCACCGAAATAGAACGGAGTTTTATAAACTGCTTCATAGGCATCACCTAGAACCGCAGGCATTTCGTTAAAGCTGAGTTTAAGATACGTAAAAGCAAGGCAAGCCCGTCACGCCAAAAAAATCAAAGCAGAGACTCGCCAGTGTTGGCTGAGGCTGCTAGAAACCACTATAATTTAAAACTCTTTCCGCACCGTTTTGAGTGTCAAATGCAAGTGAGCAAAAGCAACGTTGTGGTTGTCGGTGGGGGCAGCTTTGGTACCGCTATCGCTAACATGATCGCCACAAACGGCCATCCCACCACCCTTTGGATGCGTGATGAGGCCAATGTTCAGCACTGTCGCAGGCAAGGTGAGAATGATCGTTACCTGCCTGGCTATAAACTTGACGCGCGTTTAAAGCTGAGTTCTGATCTCGAAGTGGCTCTGGAAAACGCAAACCTGGTTTTCTTCTCCGTACCCAGTAAGGCTTTTCGTGATGTCTGCCGACAGGCAGCACCCTTTATTAAACCTGGAACCATGGTGGTAAGTACCGCCAAAGGTATTGAAGGCGATACCTTTAAGCTCATGAGCGATGTGCTATTAGAGGAGCTGAATCAGCCTAGAGTCGGGGTGATCAGCGGCCCAAATCTGGCCAGAGAAGTTGCCCGCAAGGAACTCACTGCCACGGTCATTGCCAGTGCTGACGAAGACCTGTGCAAGTTTGTGCAGGAGACCTTGAGCACCGAATTTTTCAGAGTCTACGGCAACAGCGATATGTTTGGAGTTGAGCTGGCCGGCGCGTTAAAGAATATTTACGCCATTACTGCCGGTGTCGCCTCTGCCATGCATCTTGGCCAAAACACCATGAGTATGTTGATCACTCGCAGCCTCGCCGAAATGACCCGTTTTGCGACCCGTCTGGGTGCTGACCCCATGACGTTTATTGGCCTCAGCGGCGTCGGTGATTTATTTGTTACCTGTACTTCGCCATTGAGTCGAAATTTTCGCGTCGGTCAGGCCATCGGGCAGGGTATGAGTCTTGAAGATGCCATTATTGAAGTGGGGCAGGTGGCCGAAGGTGTTAACACCACGCGCACGGTCAAACATAAAGCCGACGAATTAGGTATCTACATGCCTTTGGCGACGGGTCTCTATGAAGTGATGTTTAATGGTGCATCCATCGGTGAGATCGTACAAAATATGATGGTCTCTGCGCAAAGTGAAGATGTTGAATTTCGTGTTTAGCGGTAGTAACGATAACTGCGTTTAAACAACATATTCAGTAACAACATCGTTGCTCTGCTTCTAGCAGCTAGTTAAGCCTATGAAACTATATTTTATGCGTCACGGCAAAGCGGCTTACCGTTCGGGTGCAGAGCTAATAACTGATGCGCAACGACCGCTAACCGACGAAGGCCGCAAGGATGTTGCTGAGGTGATCGACAAGCGCATCGCTTCGTTTAAGGACTTGGAGGTCATCCTAACCAGTCCCTATCTAAGGGCGCGACAAACCGCTGAGCTAGCACTTGAGCGGCTAGAGCATCATGGCAGCGGCTTTAGTGGTAAGTTTTTAGTGTGTGATGAGCTGGTACCCGAGAGCAACCCTCGCGTTGTGTCTAAAGTGCTCAATCAAATAAATGCCGGGTCGGTATTATTAACCACTCACCAGCCTTTGATTGGCAATGTGCTGAGCACCCTGGTTGGCGATTCCCAGTTGCAAGCCATTGATCCTGCCTGGCTGGTGGCTCTCGAAACCGGTGCGGTATTACCCGGCTTTGCAAACCTATGCTGGTTACAGATGCCGGGGACTTAGCTTTGTGAAGCCTGAGTTGAATGGTAGTTGGGTGATAACTGGATAATAACTGAGTTTCGGCCGCTACTGAATCAGCGATAAAAACTCATTACGGGTGGTCTGGCTGCTGCGAAATACGCCGAGCATCGCCGAAGTCTTCATAATGGAGTTTTGCTTCTCAACGCCGCGCATCATCATGCACATATGTTTGGCTTCAATGATCACACCAACACCTTGAGCGCCAGTCACTTTTTCTATTGTGGTGGCGATTTGAGTGGCCAGGTTCTCCTGGATTTGCAAACGTCGAGCAAACATATCAACCACGCGGGCGACCTTGGATAAACCCAGAACCATGCCGTTAGGGATGTAGGCAACATGGCAGGTGCCGACAAAGGGCAGTAGGTGATGTTCACACAGGGAGTACAATTCAATACCCTGGACAATGACCATCTCGTTCGAATCACTGGGAAATAAGGCGTCATTGACGACCTCGTCGAGGTCCTGATGGTAGCCGCCGGTAATAAACTCAAAGGCTTTAGCCGCTCGCAATGGCGTATCGACCAGGCCGGGTCGAGTTAAATCTTCACCGATGGTTTCAATGATTTTTGCATAGGAGTCGCGCAGGTTGTTTGTATCAGTCATATCAATCAAAAAGTTCAAAGTGGCTATTAAAAAGGCCCGCTACCCTATGTCAGCTTGCAAAAAAGGTAAAGATTTATTTTTTCCTGAACAGGTAAAATGGCGGTCGTTTATTTTCTACTGGATTTAAGGAAGTTATGTTTTTAGATACCCAGGTCAGGACGCAGCTGCAAACCTTACGGGATTACATTCGTTACGGCGCAAGTTTATTCCAGCGGCAGCAACTCTATTTTGGTCATGGTACTGATAACGCCTGGGACGAGTCTGTGGCTCTAGTGCTCTATGCCCTGGATCTACCTGCCCAGAGTGGCCAGGAAGTCCTTGACGCCCGCTTATGTGAAGATGAGAAGCTGCGTATTGCTGAGCTATTCGAGCGGCGATGCCAGCATATCCCCGTGCCTTACATTACTGGAGAAGCATGGTTCGCGGGTTTACGATTTGATGTCGATGAGCGGGTGCTGATTCCCCGCTCCCCCATTGGCGAGCTGATCCAGAGCCAGTTTGTACCCTGGGTTTATGAGCAACCAGCGACGATTCTGGATTTATGCACGGGCTCAGGTTGTATTGGTATTGCCAGTGCTTTGGTTTTTAGTGACGCAGATGTATTGCTCAGCGATATCTCAGCCGATGCCTTGCTGGTCGCCGAACAAAATATCGTTAAACATGATGTCAGTGAGCGGGTCACAAGCTGTGAGTCGGATCTATTTGAACAGATCAGTGGACGCTTTGATTTAATCCTTGCCAATCCGCCTTACGTGGATGCAGAAGACCTGGCTAGCATGCCCAAAGAATTTTATGTGGAGCCTGTCCTGGCCCTCGAATCCGGTGCTGATGGCTTGGATTTTACCCGCCGCTTATTGCGGGAGGCCAGTGACTTTCTGACTGAGCAAGGTTGTCTGTGTGTGGAGGTGGGTAACAGTCGTCGGCATCTGGAAGCGGCTTTTCCCGAAGTGCCCTTTAACTGGATTGATTTTGAGCACGGCGGCCATGGGGTATTTATTTTGTATCGGGATCAGCTCGAGGCTTGTGCTGAGTGGTTTCAATAATACGCTCCATTAGTTATCGTTTTGTGAGTTTGCTGTTTGTACCGCCCAGGCATCAAACATGCTGATTTTGCTCTGTCAGCGCTTATAATGGCGGCCATTAATTTCACTGAATTAGTACGGTCCAATTAAGCACGATTTAACTGAGTGTGTTTTAACTGAGAAAGGGAGTAAGGGGTGCCGGGTAATACCTTTGGAAAATTATTTACAGTCACCACCTTTGGCGAGAGCCACGGGGCGGCCTTAGGCTGTATTGTTGATGGCTGCCCGCCAGGACTGGCTTTGTCTGAAGCCGACTTGCAGGAAGATCTAGATCGACGTAAACCCGGACAATCCCGCTACACCACTCAGCGCCAGGAAGCCGATCAGGTGCGTATTTTATCGGGCGTGTTTGAGGGTAAAACTACCGGCACACCCATTGGTTTATTGATTGAAAACACCGACCAGCGCTCCAAAGATTACAGTGCCATAAAGGATATCTATCGACCCGCCCACGCCGATTACACCTATATGCAAAAGTATGGCGTGCGGGATTATCGTGGCGGTGGGCGCTCTTCGGCCCGCGAAACAGCGATGCGAGTAGCCGCAGGCGGCATCGCCAAGAAATACCTTCTGGAACATTACGGTGTTGAGGTTCGTGGTTATCTGAGCCAGCTCGGGCCCATAAAAATCGAACAAGTAGATTGGGATGAAATTGCCAATAATCCGTTCTTTTGCCCGGATG
>JAHRWI010000129.1 GCA_019090225.1 Porticoccaceae bacterium | reverse complement strand
TGCTGGAACAAGGCGACGGTATTGATGGCTGTGCAAGATGACTCCTGAACTGCGCCAGCACCAAAACTGGATAGCGAAGTTTGTGCAGTAATAACCAGCAGGGGGATGTTGTATTCTGCTGTGGCAGCGACGCCGGTAATCATGTTGGTAGCGCCTGGCCCTGTGGTGGCGCAGCAGACACCGAGCTTGCCGGAGTTGCGTGAATAGCCATCGGCCATGTAGGCGGCGCCGGATTCGTGGCGTGCAACAATGGTTCTAGGTCCACCCTGACGCTCACTTCTGGCGAGGGCGTTATAGAAAGGCTCTATGGCACCCCCGGGGATACCAAAAACATACTCGACACCTAACTGCTCAAGATAAGCGAGTAGTAGATCTCCATAATCTGCGACGTTAATCCCTTGACGACATTTATCGATAAGCGCTCCCTGCTCAGGTTGCTGTAGGGTGGCCAATATCTAAATCCTCTTTATATCAACAGGTTGTAGCTATTAGTTAATTCAAAATGATCTTAACGTTATTGCTGGGCTAATAGCAACTGCTCGAATAGACCATTTTGTGCTGACAAAACACTGAAATCTTTCGGTAAGATGTGCCGCTCGCTGAACCGTAAACATTTCACAAGTTATTTCAAGGTAGGCATATGAACGAAACCAATTTGCAAAACTGGTGGCAGCCCTTTACTAACGTCAGGGCTTTTCGTCAAAATCCACGGCTTATAGAGCGCGCAGAAGGCTGTTTTTTGTATGCGCCGGATGGCCGCGAAGTACTCGATATCACTGCGGGGCTTTGGTGCGCTAACCTTGGTCATGGTCGTCAGGAAGTGGCGGATGCCGTACATAAGCAGTTGATGCAAATGGATTTTTGCCCACCTTTCCAGTTTGGTTCGCCGGTGACTTTTGAGTTTGCCGAGAAGCTGGTGGAGTACGCACCAGACGGTTTGAATCGTGTATTTTTCACCAACTCTGGTTCTGAGTCGGTGGATACCGCTATGAAAATTGCCACTCATTATCAGCGGGCCCGAGGCAAGGCCAGCAAAACCCGATTTGTCGCCAGAGAGCGCGGTTACCACGGTGTCAACGTGGGTAGTACTTCGTTACAGGGTATACCGAATAATCGCAAAGGTTTTCCGACCCTTGAGGGGGTCGATTTTTTGCCGGATATGCTTGATATCTCAAATAGTGCATTTAGCCGAGGTCTGCCCGAACAGGGTGGGGATAAAGCTGATGCGCTTAAAAAGATAATTGCCTCTCGGGGGGCGGAAAATGTATGTGCAGTCATTGTTGAGCCGGTAGTTGGAGCAGGCGGTATGGTGCCACCGCCGCGGCGGTATCTGGAAAAATTACGTCAGATTTGTGACGACTTTGACATTTTGTTGATCTTTGATGAGGTGGTGACCGGATATGGTCGAACGGGGTCGGCCTTTGCCGCCGTTGAATTTGGTGTCACTCCTGACATGATGACTACGGCTAAAGCTATTAATGGCGGCACCGTGCCCATGGGCGGCGTGTTTATTAAGGAGGAAATTCAAGACGTCATTTTTGATGCAGCGCCAGCCGGCATGCCAGAAATCTTTCACGGCAATACCTATGCAGGGTCGCCAGTTGCGGCTGCCGCTGGTTTGGCAGCCTTTGAAATTTATGAGCGAGAGGGTTTATTGACCAGGGCATCTGGCCCTATTGGTCAATATTGGGAAAACGCCCTACATAGCTTACGTGATATCCCCCATCTGATTGATATCCGTAATTACGGTTTATTGGGTGCGATTACTTTTGCTCCTAATCCTGACAAGTACCCGACGGGGGTTGGGGTGCCGGTGCATAACAAGTGCTTCGAAAATGGCCTCTTGTGCCGAGCTGTCGCCGATAATATGGTGATGTCACCGCCTTTGACCATCTCAGAGCAGGAAATTGATTTATTTATTGAGCGCTTGCGCAAATCGATTACAGATGTTTTGGGCTAATCGCTAAAGTATTTAATCAAGAATTTTTAAGAAGATAAGAGATTTTAAAGTAAATATAACAACATATCGATGGAGTTATTATGAAAACCCGTGCAGCGCTGGCATTTGCCGCAGGCAAGCCCCTGGAAATTCACGAGGTCGATCTCACTGGGCCTAAAACCGGTGAGGTACTAGTCGAAATTAAAGCAACGGGGGTTTGTCACACTGATGCTTTTACTTTGTCGGGTGATGATCCGGAGGGTGCCTTTCCCGCGATTCTGGGCCATGAAGGTGCAGGTATTGTTGTCGAAGTGGGTGCTGGGGTCAGCTCCCTAAAACTCGGTGATCATGTGATCCCGCTCTATACACCGGAATGTCGGCAATGTGAGTTTTGCCTGCACCCTAAAACCAATCTCTGTCAGGCAATTCGTACTACCCAGGGCGAGGGCCTTATGCCCGATGGTAGTAGCCGTTTTTCGTTGGATGGTGAACCTATCCTGCATTACATGGGCTGCTCTACTTTCTCCAACTACACGGTGGTGCCAGAAATTGCCCTGGCTAAAATTCGTGAAGACGCGCCCTTTGATAAGGTTTGTTACATCGGTTGCGGTGTCACCACCGGAGTCGGTGCTGTGGTTTACAAAGCCCAGGTCAAGCCCGGTTCAAGGGTGGTGGTCTTTGGTCTGGGCGGTATTGGTCTCAATGTCGTGCAGGGCGCACGGATGGTGGGAGCGCGGCAGATTATTGGTGTCGATATGAACGCCGATAAAGCGCCACTGGCAGAAAAGTTTGGCATGACGGATTTCATCAATCCCTTAGAGGTTGACGACGTGGTCGAGGCTATTCTCGATTTAACGGGCGGCGGCGCGGATTACACCTTCGAATGCATTGGCAACGTTGAAGTGATGCGCCAGGCTTTGGAGTCCTGCCACAAGGG
>JAHRWI010000128.1 GCA_019090225.1 Porticoccaceae bacterium | reverse complement strand
TTTGGTATTAATGCGGCTACGGGAACAGTTCCAAAACGCGCCGGTTCTGGTATTCGTGGTGTCGCACCTAACAAAGCCTTTGATACAGCCGATGGTCAGATCATGATCACGGCTTTGAATAACAAACTGTTCTTTGCACTTGCTGATGTGGTCGGACATCCCGAATGGAAAGATGATCCAGATTTGGCCGATGCTCGTATTCGGGGTAAGAACCGTCTAAAAGTGAATGATATGGTTCAGGCCGCTTTGTTGACGCGCAGTCGCGATGAATGGGTCGAGTTACTGCGCCCGGCCGGTGTGCCCTGTTCCCCGATACAGGATACTGCGGAAGTGCTGGCCCATGCCCAGACCAAGGCGATGGGTATGATTGATGACAGTGGCGAACTGCCGGTGGTGCAATCCGCCATACGTATTGATGGTGAGCGGGCAGGTGTGCGCAGCCAGGCACCGACGCTGGGGGAACATAATCAAAAATATCTGGACAAAGACTGAAGCTAATTTGAACAATACGGCAAGCGCCTGTCCCTCCATCCGACAGGCTCCACCCGACACCCGACACCCGACACCCGCCACGCCACGCCACGCACAATAAAAAAACCGGGAGTTAACGATGACCACACTCAGCGCAGAAATTCAGGCCTTTAGAGAGCAGTTTGTCGCCAATGTACCCGAGGAGGTATTGCAAACCTTACTGGGTGAAACTGAAAAGCTGGTGGCTACGGGTATTGCCGAACGGGCGCTAGGTGTGGGCGATCAATTCCCAGATGGGGAATTAAGCGATGTCCACGGTAGGAGCGTCGCGCTCGGGGAGTTATTGCGAAATGGCCCGACGATCATTAACTTCTATCGGGGCGAGTGGTGTCCTTATTGCAACCTGGAAATCAATGCCTTCCAGCGGCTGCTACCCGAGGTCAAATCCAGGGGAGCGCAAATGGTGGCGATCAGCCCGCAAACGCCGGATAAATCCCTCACGGTGGAAGAAAAGCACGCACTTGAGTTTCCGGTGTTGAGTGATGTTGGCAACAAGCTGGCCCGGGATCTCGGCCTGGTGTTTAATCTGCCAGAAGCCTTGAAAGTCGCCTATACCAATTTTGGCTTTCCCCTGCCTGACTACAATGGCGACGAGAGTTGGACGCTGCCAATTCCGGCGACCTATGTGATCGATAAGACGGGTCTTATTACCTATGCCTTTGTCGATGCCGATTATTCTCAGCGGGCAGAGCCTCAAGAGGTCTTGGACTCCATCTAGACGGCTTTTGTGCATGTCGCGAGAAGTTTGATATAGCTCGGTCTATACGTTCTTAACGGTAGGTAATTGAGCTGCTTTACTTGTTGAAATTCAGTGTCTTGGCTACTATGTGCGCCCCTGTCTGTTGTCCAGCCTGGTATTACTATGTCTCTATTTGATTTTGCCGATGGCCGCGAAGGTTATTACGGCGAATATGGCGGTACTTTTTTGCCGGAAATCCTCACTGCGACCATTGAGGAATTACGGCTCTGCTTTCGATCCTGCAAAGAAGACCCAACATTCTGGGCAGAATTTGCCGAGTTAATGCGCACCTATTCCGGCCGCCCGACGCCGGTTTCTTACCTCGAGAATCTTTCAGATAAACTGGGTGGCGCGCGTATTTTTGTTAAGCGTGAAGACCTGAACCACACAGGTTCTCACAAGATTAACAATGTGATGGGTCAGGGCCTGATCTGCAAACGGCTGGGTAAAAAGCGAGTAATTGCCGAAACCGGAGCCGGTCAGCACGGTTTTGCTACCGCCACCATGGCCGCCCGCTTCGGCTTTGACTGCAAAATTTATATGGGCGAAGTCGATGTCGCCCGCCAACGGCCCAATGTGTTCTGGATGGAAAACCTCGGTGCCGAGGTGGTCTCTGTCACCGATGGCCAGCGCACCCTGAAAGACGCTATCAATGAATGCCTGCGCGACTGGGTGACCAATATGGGCGACACCCATTACGTGCTGGGCACCGCCTGTGGGCCGCACCCTTTTCCAGAAATGGTCAGTTTCTTCCAGTCGATTATCGGCAAAGAAGCCCGCGAACAAATTATTAAAGAAGCCGGAAAGCTACCCGACCGGGTCTTTGCCTGTGTTGGCGGCGGCTCCAACGCCATCGGTATTTTCCAGGGTTTTATGGATGACAATGTAGAGCTGGTCGGGGTCGAGGCGGGTGGCCACGGCGCGGGTTCCGGTTTGCATGCCTCACGCCTAGCCTATGAGGATGCCTCCGTCGGCGTCGCCCAGGGTTTTAAAACCTACTTCCTGCAAAACGATGACGGCAATATGCTGGAGACGCACTCCATCGCCGCCGGTCTGGATTACATTGGTATTAACCCTATTCTCACCGACCTCTGGGAAAAACAACGGGTGCGCTTTGAAGCCGCCACCGATGATATGGTGCGCGATACCCTTAAGTTAGTTATGCGCACTGAAGGTCTGATCCCGGCTCTGGAAAGTACCCACGCTTTTGCACAGGCGGTGCTCGAAGCGCCCAAGATGTCGAAGGACGAAGTGATTTTGATCAATCAGTCGGGCCGTGGTGATAAAGATATTTTCACCGTCGCGGATACCATCGAAGACGATCACTGGAAACAGTTTATTAAAGATAAGGCAGTAGAATATGGCGCTTGAGCAAGTATCTTTAGAAAAGTACCTGCGCGACCGTTTGCAGCACAAAGATCTGCTGCTGATGACTCATGTTGTCTGTGGTTATCCCTCTTTTGAGGCTAACTGGCGTGAGCTTGAAATCATGGCTGAGTTTGATGTCGATCTGGTCGAACTTCAGTTTCCTTTTTCTGAACCCTCAGCAGATGGCCCGCTGTTTGTTAAGGCTAATCAGGAAGCGGTAAGCAGTGGTGTTCGCCCCGCAGATTGCTTCGAGTTTATGGCAAAAGTCAGCGCGCATTTTCCTTTTAAAGTATTGATGATGGGTTATTACAACACCGCCTTTAAAATGGGTGCCGAGGCCTTCGTCGATAGACTCGCTGCTGCTGGCGGCTGTGGTTATATTCTTCCAGACCTCCCGGTTCAAGAAGCGACCGAGTTGCACGAATTATCAAGGCCCAAAAACCTCGCGCCAATAGTCCTGATGACGCCCACGAATACCGAGGCGCGTCTGGAAGTTTTAGGTCATGCCGGGCAGGGCTTTATCTATGCCGTAGCGCGCAAAGGCGTAACGGGCGGCCAGACCGAAATGGGTGATGATCTGGATGCCTTTATTGCTCGTTGTCGTGTGCATACCGATTTGCCGATCGGTGTGGGGTTTGGCGTTAGCGAGAAATCCGACCTCGACTTTTTACATGGTAAGGCAGATATCGCCATTATTGGTACTGCGGCATTGCGCGCCTGGGAAGAGGGCGGTGAAGCTCAATTGCGTGATTTTTTCTCAGCACTACTTGGCTAATTTTAGCAGTGAGCAGACGTAGCGCTGTAGGTGTAGGGCTATGGGAAAAAAGTTTTGGGTTAAGCCCGAATCAATCGATTAGTTCCTAAAGGTTGGGTCATCTTCTTCATCCCGCATGCTAAAGCCTTCGTTGTCTCCACCTACATAATTAGCGCCTTCGAGTAAGCGTATTTTGACGTGCAGGTTGCTCTCCGAATCAGCGTTCATCAATGCCTCTTGTTGAGCGATGTGTCCTGACTCATAAAGGTCTAGCAGTGCTGAGTCAAAAGATATCGCGCCCTCTGTTTCATTTTTTACTATGGCGTCTCTGATGGCTTCAAACTCGCCTCTTTCAATGAGACTGGCGATGTAGGGCGTATTGAGCATGACCTCCACCGCTGGCACTCGTTTGCCGTCAATGCCGGTCAACAGACGCTGGCAAACAATAGCCCGGACATTGAGTGCCAGGTCACTAAGCAGCTGTTTATGGTTGTGGTCGGGGAAAAAATTAACGATTCTTTCCATGGCCTGATAGCTATTATTGGCATGCAGGGTCGATAAACACAGATGGCCGGTTTCAGCATAGGCAATGGCCTGATGCATGGTTTCGGCGTCGCGTATTTCTCCAATAACGATCACATCCGGGGCCTCACGCATGGCGTTTTTTAGCGCATTGGCATAGCTTAATGTGTCCAGTCCTACCTCCCGCTGGTCGACAACCGATTTTTTATGCTGGTAGATGTATTCGATGGGATCTTCAATGGCCAGGATATGACCAGTTTGGGAGGCGTTGCGAAAATCGGTCATTGCTGCGAGCGTCGTCGATTTACCTGACCCGGTAGAGCCTACTAGCAGCACCAGACCTCGTGGTTCGACGGCGAGTTTTTTCAGTATGTCGGGCAAGTTGAGTGCTTCGATGGTGGGGATTTGCGATTTTATATAGCGAATCACCATGGCCACGTCGCCACGTTGTTTATAGACATTGACCCGAAAGCGCCCAATGTCACCCACCGTAATGGCGAGATTCATTTCCAGTTCTTTCTCGAAGGTTTGTATCTGTTGTTCGTCGAGCAAGCTGTAGGCAAGTTTTTGTGTCATGCCCGGCGCTAATATCTCCTGGTTGACCGGCGTGGTGACGCCTTCGATTTTAATATTGATTTTCGAGCCGGTACTAAAAAACAAATCCGAGGCTTGTTTGTCGACCATAAATTGCAAATAAGTAGAGAGATCCATAGCTGTTTCCGGCAGTAATTTGTGTATTTCTGGCAACGACAGCCAGTGTTATCCGCTAAATATTTGTCTAGCCTACGCAGCGCTCAGGAATTTTTCCTTGACTGTTATCAAGGCTAGGGTGAATGTCTGCTGCGGCAGCCTGGTTATAGTCAGTACGGGTTACAGTCAGTAAGAGAAATGGTGATTATTTTGGAGGGCTATGTTTGGCGATTTCCTTAAAAGGCTTTGTAGCGGTCGATCATATTTAGACTTTCAGCGACAGCCAGGCAAGTGATCTGACCTCCATAAGTGTTGACGCCCCTGGTGAACCCCAGGTCTGTTCGTAAGGCGTTTTCGCCTTGATCAGCTAGCTTCACTGCATAGGGCAGCGTGGCGTTAGTGAGGGCGATGGAAGACAGGCGGGGATAGGCCCCCGGCATATTGGCCACGCAATAATGGATCACGTCGTGTTTTGTGAAAACCGGCTCGGAGTGAGTAGTAGGCCTGGCGGTTTCTATACAACCACCCTGATCGATACTGACATCGACAATGACTGAACCGGGCTGCATGGTTTTCACCATGGCTTCGCTGATGACATGAGGCGCTCGACCACCCCGAACCAGAACTGCTCCCACCACCAGATCAGCATCTGTGAGTTCAACTGCGATATTTTCTTCGGTAGATTGAATAAAGTGGATGTCGGATGATAGACTTTTGGCTAGCTGCCGGGTTTTGTCAGGCCGATTCCCTGCTACGTACACCTCGGCACCCATGTTTGAGGCGACCTTGGCGCTGTGCTGACCCACCACGCCATCACCGACGATAAGCACCTTGCCGTAGCATTGATCAAACAGCTGCGACAACAGCATGCCTTTGCCACCATTGAATTTGGCTAGATAGTAGTTGCCCATGGTCACCGCCATACTCCCTGCAACAGCACTCATCGGTGCCAGCAGTGGCAATTTGCCATGCTCGTTTTCCACCGTTTCATAGGCAATGGCAGTGGTTTTATTGGCGAGTAATGTCCTGGTTAATTCAGGATCGACACCAGCCAGGTGGAAATAGGTGAATATCATTTGTTGCCGTAAAAAGGGGTATTCGCTGGCAACCGGCTCTTTCACTTTGAGTACCAGGTCAACATCCCAGGCGCTTGCTGCAGTGACGATGTTTGCCCCAGCTTTGGAATATTCGGCATCTGGAAAACCAGAGCCAATACCAGCGTTTTCTTCTACAAAGATTGCATGCGCCGCCTTTGTAAGCAAACGAGCGCCTGTTGGAGTCAATGCAACGCGGTTTTCGTCTGGTTTTATTTCTTTTGGAACGCCAATTTGCATAATCGCATCATCCTTTTAGGGGAGCATGGGGTTTGCTCCGAGGTCTGTATTAGACATACTTTGTCAACGAAAGTATTTAACCTGCGTTAAGAGATACTAGGTAATGTAATTCTAGTCCATGAAAAAAAGCATGGTATACAGTTAAAGGCGAGATAATGGTCTTAACGATGGAGGGGCTTATGAAAACAAGGTCTGGTTTGGCTCTGGTGAGTATTTTGGTCTTATCGGCTTGCGCCCACCAGGGGCAACGAGCTGGTGGCGACATTATTATCGATACCAAAAATATTGATATGGGCGCTTACTACCAGGATTTACATGAATGTCGAAACTACGCGGCACAGGTAAATGTTGGCCAAAAAGTGGCGACTAAAACTATTACCGGTGCGGTGGTAGGAGGCGCCATCGGTGCCATTGTTGGTGATAGCGGATCAGCTGCGCGGGCTGCTGGTGTTGGTGGGGTGTTGGGGGCAGTTAAAGGCACGGGCCAAGGTTATCATGAGAAACAGCGTGTGGTTAGAAATTGCCTGAGCGGGCGCGGCTATCGCGTTCTCAATTGACTACTTGTTGAATTGCTCACTGAGGGCGTGTTGAGTTTGTGCAGAATTTGTAAAGTCACACTCATCACTTCGATTCCCTATTCCTCAAGTTTTATAGCCCTTCAGCTCCAGATTCTATTGTTTGTCTGCTGGGGGATATGACCTTTTGGCGGGGAGACTTTTATTTTCCTCATGCTAGACTGTCCACTCTTTTTTTCGAGAGCATGCAGCTATGTCCAACCCGTTCGACACAGTAGAACAAAAAGTTAGTTATGGTATTGGCCGCCAGATGGGTGACCAATTAAAACAAAGTCCCTTTAAAGACCTCCAGCTCGATGCCTTTATTGCTGGCGTTACCGACGCCCTTGAGAGCAAACCGGCTCAGGTCGATAACAACGCCGTGAAAGCCGCCTTTGAAGAGGTTAATAAGCGCATCGAAGCGAGCCAGGCAGAAGACAAAGACAAGTTTGCCGGCGATGGTGAAAAGTTTCTGGCTGAAAACGCTCAGCGTGAAGAGATCACCGTTACCGAATCTGGCCTGCAATATGAAGTGTTAACTGTAGGCTCAGGCGCCACCCCGAGTGCCAGCTCTAAAGTTAGCACCCACTACGAAGGCAAGCTTATTGATGGCAAGGTGTTTGATAGTTCTTACCAGCGTGGTCAGCCAGCCGACTTTCCGGTAAACGGCGTTATCGCTGGTTGGACCGAAGCCCTGCAAATGATGGAAGAAGGTTCAAAGTGGCGTTTATATGTGCCCTATCATCTGGCTTACGGTGAAAAAGGCGCGGGCGGTTTGATCGGCCCTTATGCCACTCTGATTTTCGACGTTGAACTGATATCAGTACTCAGTTAAAGCCGATGGGTGCACGGGTAACAGAGCGCACAGACTCAAATAATTAGACGTAAAAAGCAGCGACGACAGCTGGGGGAGAGATGATGGCTGAGGAACAAAAGGTGCTCTTGCACGAACGCCGAGGCCACATTGGCCTCATCACCTTTAACCGCCCCAAACAGCGCAACGCACTGTCCCCGCAACTGCTGCGCGATCTCTGCGATGTGCTGGCTGACTGGGCCGAGAGTGGCGAGGTGCGGGTGGTGGTTTTCACCGGTGCAGGCGATAAGGCCTTCTCGGCCGGTTACGATATCAGCGCCATCGAAACCGTTGGCCCCGGCCACAAAGAAACCCGGCCCAGTGGCGCTACCGGCACACCCTTTGAGCAGGCGCTCGATTCCGTCAAGAACTTCCCCTATCCCACCATCGCCATGATCAACGGTCACTGCTTTGGTGGCGCTCTACATCTGGCCTTGGTTTGTGATCTGCGTGTAGCAGCGGATCATGTGTCTATCGGTATGCCGCCGGCCAAGCTCGGTGTGGTTTATGGGCCGGAGGGAATCTTGCAATTTGTCCAGGCGCTGGGCACTGCCAAAGCGCGAGAATTGTTGTTCACCGGTCGACCTTTCAAGGGTGATGAAATTACAGATATGGGTCTGGTTAGACGGCTAGTGCCATCCGCACAGTTAAACGACACCGTGATGACCATGGCGGAAGAAATTTCCAACAATGCGCCACTGGCCTTAAAAGGTATTAAGCGCATTATGAATATGGTTGAGGAACCTTTATTTGGTGATGAAGTAAAAGCTGAGGCGAAAGCCCTGGTCACCGAATCCTTTCGCAGCGCAGATTTAAAAGAAGGCCAGGCGGCCTTTCTAGAGAAAAGAAAGCCGGTCTTTTTAGGGAAATAGCAGCTATAAAAATAACAGGAGAAATCCTATGCAGGACTTCAGCGAAAAACTAGACCTTTTTGCCCGTGCCGTTGAGCAACAGGACGGCGCAGCCTTTGGCGCTTTATTTACCGAAGATGCGGTATATCACGATGCCATCTATGGTGCGGTTTATGGCCAAAAGGCCATCGCCGAGATGATGGAAGTCGACTGGTATAAAGACGGCGACCGCTGGCTCTGGGATATGATCGATCCGGTATGTGACGACCAACGGGGTTACGTGCGCTATATGGCCAGCTTTCGGTCCGTCAATCGCTTTAGTGACGGCAATCGTATCGTTGCACCCGGCGTCGGTATGTTCGATTTTAAAGACGGTCTGTTCTGCGCCTATCACGAAATCGCCAACGGCACCCCGGCGCTCTGGGATCTCAATGTCCGGGGCGAACATCTTCAGAACGTGGTTCAGCGGATTGCCGATGCACAGCGTGCTAGCCCATCTTTGGCAGATCATTATCGCGGTGAGCGATCCTGAGTTCGGTAAGGCTTCCCCTAAAAACCACTTTACAAGGCTTGGCGTTTACACCTCTAAATCAGGCTGATCACCCAAGTTTACACCCGGATACCAATGCTGAAGGTTAACTTGAAAAGGAAAACAAGATGACACTGAGTGAGTTTGCTGATTTAGCTGAAATACTTTCCGGTATTGCCGTGCTGGTAACCCTGATATTTCTAGTATTTCAGATCAGGGATAACACCAAAGCAATGCGCATTAATGTGCTCAGCACACACTATACTGATGGTCTCGAAGTGATCGCAGATGGTAGCCGTATTCCCGCACTTGCAGAGGCTGCATATAAGGCATTTACTCATCAACCGCTCGAAGGGGTAGATAGATACCATCTATCTAACTGGGTATCGCGTACCGGTGGTCTTATGGAACGAGCACTGCTGATGACGCAAAGTGGCATCCTTGATCATAAAAATTTTGAGCGGGCCGTGTTATCAGGAAAGAATTTATTGTCCACGCCAGCGGCGCGGAAAAGCTATGAAGTACTGTTGGAAGAGGGTTTGTTTGGTCCTGAAATCCGCGAATATATCGACAATTTTTACGCCGAACTAGACCGGCAGGCCAGCCATGCATTTGAGCGAGCTACTGAGGATCAACCTGCCTGAGCGCCCGTATGCATTTGATCACCCCACTGACGTCACCCGGTGTCAGTGATCGATAATGCTTAGATAGCGACCCCTCAACAACAAAATAACGAAAACGTAACGAAAATATTTACTAAAAATCTAGTGAAAAAATAATAATAAACTGACCAGGGAATGCGTCAATGAAACCAGCAAAAGTGATCGATGCCGATGGCCATATCTGTGAGCCAGAACGGGTCTGGACTGAATACACCTTGGCCAAATGGCGGTGATGATGGATATCATTGCTGGCGGTGTGCTGGATCGCTTTGCGAAATTGCGAGTCGGTTTTTTTGAGAGTGGCCTTGGCTGGATGCCCTACTGGATTGATCACCTCGACGAGTACTTTGAAGTCATGGGCCATCACACACTCTGGCTCAAGCGTCACCCCAGCGAGATCTTCAAAGCCCAGTGTTTTGTCTCCATAGAAGCTGACGAAGGATCGGGCTTACGTTGGATGCAGGAAAAGGGTTTGCTCGATTCTATTTTGTGGGGTTCGGATTACCCACATTTTGACTGCACCTACCCCGGCGCTTACCAGGCCGCACAGGCAACTTTTGATTTGGTGGGTGAAGATATCGCTAATAAGGTGGTGCTGGAAAACCCGGCCCGGTTTATGGGTTTGGCTTAGACCAGATCGGCTGGCTGATTTGCTAGCGCAACAAACTGATAAAAAAGAAGGACAACGATGACCATCGATGACCTCGCCAACCTGGCGGAAATAACGTCTGGCATTATCGTCGTGATAACGCTGATTTTTCTGGTGGTGGAAATCCGCGATAACACCAAAGCTCTACGCGCTACCGCTATAGAGAATTTTTACAATGGTTATCTCGAGTGCACGGCCGACGCCAACCGAGTACCCGATCTCGCTACCGCAGTGCAAAAGGCTTTTACCAACTAGTCTCTCGATGCCATTGATAAGCACCACTTTTGCACTTTTGTTCAGCGTACATGCGGTATCGTTGAGCGAGGCCTAATTATGGTGCAGAAAGGGGTACTTGATCAGGAAGGTTTTAATATGGCAACCCCGCCGGCGAAGATGACTTTAGCCACACCTTCAGCCAGACATTGGTATTATTTCCTTAAAAATGAACGGGGCCTATTTCGCCCCGAGTTGCACCAGTGGATGGAGAATTTTTATGCTGAGCAGGATCGGCAGGTGGCTCTTGAAAAGGTGGCGTCCAGTCAAGGTGCCATTGACGAAAAAGCCAATGCCGACACTGATACCCAAAAATCCAGCTAATGGCATCTGTGCCCAATTTTTCCCGTAATTTTTTTTATTGAAAGCGCTTCAGGTCTTGTGCAAAGCTTCAGGTTTCGTGCAAATCAGTACCGTGGGTTTCAGTCAACATCAAAACCGAAATCAGGGTTATCAGCGAAGCAAGAGCGATATAGATCGCGACATAGATCGTGCCGAATGTGCCCCATAGCGCGGTGGCAATGATTGGTGCGAAAGCGCCGCCAAGAATGGCCCCCAGTTGATAACCCAAAGACGCGCCGGAATATCGCACATGGGTGCTGAATAGCTCTGCTAACAAAGCTGCCTGTGGGCCGTACATCATACTCAAAAACAGCTGGCCGCCAGATATAGCGACGACAATCCACAGGAATTCTCCGGTATCCATGAGCGGGAATAAAGCAAACGCCCAGATGCCGCCGAGCACTGCACCCAGCATGTAAATGCCGCGACGACCAAAACTGTCGGAGTAAGCGGCGGATAAAAATAGTGTGGGGATCTGTACGCAGGAAGAAATAAGCACAGCGCTTAATAACATTTGTCGCGGCAAGCCCAGGCCTGCTGAGGAGCTGCCGTAAGCCACGACGAAGGCAACCAGAATATAGAAGGTCACCTGCACGGCTAAAAAAGCACCGGCAGCGAGGATGATTTCGCGGGGATGGCTGCGCATGACTTCGAGTACCGGCGAGCGTGTTTTTTCTGTAGCAGCGGGTGGTAGTTTATTTTCTTGATCCAGACTGGCGTTCTTTTCCTGTTCGGCCTGATGTTTTTGTAGTGCTAAAAATGCCGGGGTGTCTTCCAGGTGCAATTGCACATACATGCTGATGCCAATAAGGACAATGCTAAACAGGAAGGGTATACGCCAGCCCCAGTCCATAAATTGCTCTTCGCTGAAAATAGCCAGCACCGCTAAAAATGCCAGGTTGGCCAAAATCAAACCCACGGGCGCACCCGCCTGGGCAAAGGCACCATAGAAACCCCGTTTGTTGGGCGGTGCATTTTCAGTGACCAGCAACATCGCACCACCCCACTGACCACCGACGGCAAAACCCTGAGCAAAGCGCAGCAGCGTAAGCAGTATTGGCGCTGCAAAACCGATGGTGGCATAGGTCGGCAAAACCCCAATGAGTGTCGTGGCGACACCCATAATCATCAGCGCGGTGACCAGCGCCGCCTTGCGGCCCACTCGATCACCAAAGTGGCCAAAGACCACGCCGCCTACTGGACGGGCAATAAAGCCTACGGCAAAGGTGCCGAATGCGGCAATCAGGGCGACCATCTCCGGCATAGCTTCGGGAAAGAAGGCTGTGGGAAATACCAGTGCCGCAGCGGTGCCGTAAATAAAGAAATCGAACCACTCGATGCTAGTGCCAGCGAGCGCGGTGAGCGCGACTTTGCGCATATTTTGTGTCGATACTTCCGTGTCGGGCTGGCTCATAGCTTCCTTAATATTGTTATTTTTTGAGTAGTGTTATTTTTATCCGGGAACAGGGTAGCGGAGAGTTAACTGAATCGTCTAGTGGAACGGCTGGCGAGTCAATCGCTGCATACCCGCATCGACACTAGCCGAGATGAACTCTTAGCCTAGCGTCTGAGCAAGAAAGTCCAATGCCTCTCGGGCAAAGGCCCACATGTTGGCCTCGCGATTATTATTGTTAGTTTCGATACGAAGAGTTTTCGATACAGGTTTTGTTTCTTTTGAATCGTTTTCTACTGAGCCCACAATGGCGATCCAGGCTGTGCCGGGTGGGTCACTATAAGGGTTGGCCTCCGGGCCAGTTGCACCGGTCTCCGCTAAGGCCCAGGTGCTGCCCAGCTTGTGCTGAATGGTGCGGGCGCAGAGCAGGGCGTATTCCTCGGTGGCAGGACGAATGCCTTTGAGGGCAGCTTCGTCCATGTCGAGCAGCTCGATTCTGGACTTGTGGGTGTAAATCGTCGCACCGCCGAGAAAGTAAGCCGACGCGCCGGGCACGGCGACTAGCGAGGCTGATACCAGACCGCCCATTGAGGATTCCGATACTGTGATGGTCTCGCCCCTTTGTTTAAGCAAGCCCGCCACTTTAATGGCTAAGTCGCTTAGGGCGCCCTCGGTATTTTTGCTGGTCACCGCTCAGGTATCCCTAATCTATAACGGTAGCGCTTTTAATGCTGATGGTTCGCAGTGGCACATCTTTTGGAAATGGCCCGCGACCACCTGTGGGTGAATCGCCAATTTCGTAGACCACATCCATACCCTCTATAACCTTACCAAAGACTGTGTAGCCCCAGCCTTGCATGGATTTGTTTTTATGATCCAGGGCGCGATTGTCCACAAGGTTAATATAAAACTGCGCAGTGGCTGAATGGGGATCATTAGTGCGCGCCATAGCGATGGTGCCCGTTATGTTTTTGAGACCGTTGTCGGCTTCGTTTTGAATCGGTGCCCCGGTAGCTTTTTTGTTGAGGTTTTTGTAAAAGCCGCCGCCCTGGGCCATAAAGCCCTTGATGACCCGGTGAAAAACAGTGCCATCATAGTATTTGCTGTTAACGTAATGGGTAAAGTTTGCGACCGAAAGCGGCGCTTTTTCACCATTGAGTTCAATGACAATATCACCCAAGTTGGTGGTTAATTTGACGTGCTTTGCCATTGTCGGAGCAAGGGCCGTAGTAGCTAACGATTCATCGCTGGCAGTTGAAGACCAGGCTGTGGATGACAGTGCTAGTGCAATAAACAAGCTGAAAGATACGAGTGTTTTATTCATGGGTAATCCTTGTTGAAGTTTGTCGTTGACAATTTAAGTGGCGATTTAAAAGAGCAATTCAGATGTGGCTGTCACATGCGTAATTCCGGTAGATCTGTGAAGTATTCAAGCGCCTCCGGGTTAGCAAGGGCATCTGTGTTTTTAACCGCTTCACCATGCACCACCTTGCGAACTGCCAGCTCGACAATCTTACCGCTGATGGTTCTGGGAATATCAGCGACCTGAATAATTTTTGCGGGCACATGGCGGGGGGTAGTCTCGGTGCGAATGGTGGTTCGGATTGTTTGAATAAGCCCGTCGTCCAGTTCCATGCCTTCTCGTAGTACCACAAAGAGCACGACCCGCACATCATCATCCCAGTCCTGGCCGATACAGATACAATCCAGCACCGCATTGATTTTTTCCACCTGACGATAGATTTCTGCGGTACCGATACGCACCCCGCCGGGGTTTAGTACGGCATCGCTACGGCCATGAATCACTACGCCGCCGTTAGCGGTGATTTCACCGTAGTCACCATGGGCCCAGATATTCGGATAGGTGGCAAAATACGCATCGTGGAATTTTTCGTTGCCCGGATCATTCCAGAAATAAATAGGGCAGGAGGGAAAAGGTTTGGTGCAGACCAGTTCGCCTTTTTTCTCAACTACACTCTGACCTTCGTCATTCCATATCGCCACGGCCATGCCCAGACCCAGGCACTGCAATTCGCCCTCATAGACTGGCAGGCAGGGGTTGCCGAGCACGAAGCAGGACACGATGTCCGTGCCGCCAGAAATGGATGATAGGCATACATCACTTTTTATATCCCGATAAACATAGCGAAAACTCTCATGGGAGAGCGGTGAGCCGGTGGAGAGAATGGTTTTCAGTTTCTCGAGCTGATGAGTTTCTCTGGGTTTGATGCCTTCCTTTTCAAGGGCGGCAATATATTTGGCGCTGGTGCCAAATACCGAAATATTTTCTTCATCGATCATATCGATCAGTGTGTTGGGTTCTGGCGCAAAGGGAGAACCGTCGTAAAGCACCAGAGTGGCACCGGTGGTCAGGCCGCTGACTAACCAGTTCCACATCATCCAGCCGCTGGTAGTGAAGTAAAATAAAGTGTCTTCAGGCTTCAGGTCAACGTGGAGCAAGTGCTCCTTTAAATGCTGAATTAAGGTGCCCCCAGCGGAATGAACAATGCACTTGGGCGCACCGGTGGTGCCGGAGGAATACATAATATAGAGTGGATGATCAAAGGGCAGTTGCGCAAATTCCAGCGTTGGCGTGTTTTCACACACCTGCATATCGGCGTAGTACAGGGCATTGTGGATGTCATCACTATTAAGCGTGGCAGGTTCGGCGCGATTAAGAATAGGCACAATGACCAGCTTTTCGATGGCGCTTATTTGCTCGCTGATTTCCCTCACTCGAGGCAGGGAGTCGATGACCTTGCCGTTGTAATGATAGCCGTCGCAGGCGAATAGCACCTTCGGTTCAATCTGGCCGAATCTATCCATTACACCGTTAATGCCGAAGTCCGGCGAGCAGGATGACCACACCGCCCCCAGGCTGGTGGCAGCGAGCATGGCGATAATGGTTTCGGGCACGTTGGGCATAAAGGCCGCAACCCGATCACCGACGCCAACACCCGCAGCTTTGAGTCCGGCGGCGAGTTTTTCAACTTCGCAGTAGAGCTCTACGTAAGTTAATTCACGGCGCTCGCCATTTTCCAGGCGAGAGACAATGGCGGTTTTGTCACAGTGATTTTCGTCGCTGGCGAAACGCAGAAGGTTTTCAGCAAAATTGAGTCGAGCTTCGGGAAACCATTTGGCACCGGGGAATTTATCTTCGTCGGCGAGAACGGTTTCCCAGGGCTGGCTGGCGATAACCTCGCCGAAGCGCCAGATGCTCGCCCAGAAGTCTTCACTTTGATCCACCGACCAACGGTGGAGTTGCTGGTAATTCTCGAAGGCGACACTATATTCGCTTTCAATAAAGCGAATATAGTCGATCATATTGGTTTGGTTAATACTTGCGCTGCTAGGCTGCCAGAGGGGCGTTGACATAGATATTTACTGCTCGGTAAGTGGTATTTGCTTTAGCCAAGTTTAATCCTGATAACTGGCTTATCAATAATCAATAATCAATAATCAATAATCAATAATCAATTATCGATATATTCAAAAACCCGCACGATTTTACGGGCACCCCGGGTATGACTGGCGATAGCGGTAATATTGTCGGCTTCTCTACGGCTTACCAGGCCCATCAGATAGACCACGCCATTTTCGGTGATGACTTTTACCCGGCCACTTTTAATATCCCGATTGGCCAGCAGCTTGCTTTTTACCTTGGTCGATAGCCAGCTATCGTTGGTGCGAGCCAGCATGGATGTCGCACCCTGTATCTGAAGTTCATTGTAAACCTGCCGGACACCACGAAAGTTTCGTGCCGTGTCCCCGGCCAGGGAGCGCATGTCACTGGATGGGACTTCGCCGGTGAGCAGCACCACCTTGTTATAGGTGTGGACATTGACATGCGACCTTTCTAATTGGGGGGCAGCCTTTTTTATGTTGACGCCGATAAGCGTGTCCATCTGCCAGTCATCGAGGTCGGTGCCCATGGATGTTTTGCTAGGGTCAGGTCGAATAGGTTCTTTGGTCACCGCGTGGATGGCGCTGGTACACCCGCTCAGGGTAACGCTTGCCGCTAGTATCAGGCTGAGCCAGATTTTTGCCATTAGCTTACTTCTCCAAATAGGTTGTTTTCGATGAGTTGGCAAAGACAGAATAATATTAACAGTTGAATTTCCTGAATACGGTATTGGTTGACATTATTAGCAAAGAGTTCCACGTCCGAGCTACGGAGTTGACCGCGTATTTGCTCACACCCGGGTGTGGTTAGTGCAATGACTCCAAGGTTGTTTTGTTGAGCGCTGACCACTGCGGCCAGCAAAGATGGCCTCATCGAACCGGAACTAATCACCATGAGCACGTCTTCTTGACTGCTTAGCGTACGAATCTGTGCGCTGAACGGATCATTGTGACTGTCTTGATCGTGGAGGGTTCGGCTGAGTACCACGGTCGGCAGCCCTGGTCGTTCGAGCTGTTGACCATTGAGCATACAGTGGGCCAATGTGGTGGCAAGGCTTTCGGATATACCCTCTGCGCAGATCAGTAATTTGCCCTCCTGTAACAGACAATTGGTGATGACGCTGGCAGCGTTTTGCAAAGGTTCGACCAGCGACTCGGCGTGTTCAATTTTTGCTTCGATACTCTGATGGAATAGGTCGCTAATCAGCTGTTCCATGGGTTAATTCCATACTTTAATTGAGTGATTTCGAGGTGCCGGTGTTTTTCAAAGATGAAATCACCAGCCATTGCCGCCACTAAAAGCATCTTTTATCCATTGAGCATTGGCTGGCGAGTCGTTGTGATCGGTCAGGCAAATTGTATCAAAGCGGCATGGCCGTGAATCGTTTATGTTTTCTTTCTGGAGAAAGTGTTGGCTAGCGTAGAGAATTCGCTGTTGCTTGTGTGTAGTGATACTTTCTTCAGGGCTGCCATAAGTGCTATTGCTGCGCAGACGGACCTCGACAAAGACCAGGGTGTCGTTATCTTCGGCGATGATATCTATTTCGCCGCGTTTGGTTCGATAATTTCGTGTGCGTATTTTCAGGCCGTGTTGCCGGAGTAAATCACAGGCCTGTTGTTCAGCGATGGCGCCCGGTGTTCGGTTTTTGCCGGTCAGCCTACGAGTGATCGATTGTGCGCCAAAGAACTTACCCCTGGTCACTGGTTTAGCGATCCATGTTGATCCATCAATCCTCTCGCATTTGGGGCGCGGGGCGAACCTTGTTGCCTTTGAATTCTGCCCAGGGTTGAGTGCGTTTGATCTTGTTGCCAGACACCAGGGTCAGCGTCCCGGTGTGACCAAAAAGCTGGGTTTGTGGAGCAGCCTTCATTAGGCCAACGTGCTGATGCATGAGGTAGGCATCTATGCCCAGGGTGTAGAGGTGCCGATAAGTGGGCCGTAAGTTGTTATCGGGGCGCAGGTGCTCGGGCACCATGCCGGGCAGTGTCCAGGGCATAGCGCTAAAGCGTATGCCTTCAAGATCGCGGTTCATGTCGGTGCTTTCGGTGCCCGCATAGATATGGGAGGTGGCGTACACGGGCAGGTCGTGGGCGTAATAGAAATCCAGAGTTGGCTTGATGGAGCGTCCCTGCGCCGGTTGGGCGACCAGGAAAATCATATCGATGTCGTGACGTCGCCGAGGGCTGTATTCCAGTCCCTTACCCAGGGTGCGCTGGAGTTTTTTTGCTCGCTGCTCGCTGTGATCAACCAGCAAAGCCGGTTTGATGATGCCGGTAAAGTCTGATTGTCTGAGCGAGTAGGGTGTCGTCGTGACCAGTTTTCCACCACGGCTTGTCCATCGTTTGGAAAATGCCGCTAATGCTCTTTTTCCCCAGCCTGTGGCTGGGGTCATGACCAGGGCTGATCGACGGCCTTCTAACCAGGCGCGCTCAGCCACTTGCTCGGCTTCGTCAGCGATCGACAGGCCGAACTGATACAAATTGTGGTGGACGTTGGTGGCGGTATTACTTGAGCTATTGGTTGCGATATTTGGGCTGGGATCGGTTTGATTATTGGCAGGCTGGCCTATCGAATCACCAATACTTTTGTTTAATGGCTCACCTAATGGCTTGTCTAGCCTGTCTTTTGATATGTGATCTAATTTGTCGTCTAACTTGTCGTCTAAACTGTCATCCAAATAATTCAGCCCGATAACCGGCACAGGCAAGGTGTTGAGCATACTCAGCGCGGCGAGGTTTTCCTTACGCAGCGGGCCGATAACAATGTTCGCACCCTCTGTGATGGCCTGTTGGTAGACATCGGTAATACTCTGCGTGCTGGTGTCGTATACCCGCACTAATGGTGCCCGACCACCTTTTGACAGGTTGTCATAATAGGTCGCAAGGAAACCATTGCGGATGACGGTTCCGGCTTCCCCGTAATTACCGGTCAGCGGTACCAGTAATGCCAGGTTTGATGGTGCCGACGTTGCCGCATTTGCTATAGCGTTCAGCTCAGAAGGCGGGAAAGCGATGGCGGGATGAGCGGGCCATTGTCTGCGCCAGCGCTCTATTTGACCCTGTTGAAGGCTAATGTCGCTGAGGCTGCGGGTGCTAAGCGCCAGTTGGTACCAGCCTTTTAATTCCATGCTCGGCACCTCAGTGGCCAGGTTACGCAAGGTGTTATCGGGTGTGTGACTGAGTATTTTCCAGATTTTGTTGTGGGTAACTTTTATGGCAGCAGGGTCGCTGAGCAGTCGCGATAAAAGCACAAATTCAGCCACGGCGATTTTGTCTTCACCGAGCAGCGAAAATAAATCACCACGCTGACGGCGCAGTTCAATTTGGAGAGGCATCGGCAAGGTATCGAGTGCGGTCAACAGGCGGGGATTGGTCAGTTGTTCGCGGGCTCGAAAATGCTCGTGCTTATCGAGCAAGATGGGTGTGTAAAGCACTGTAAAACGTGCGAGGGCTTTTGGCGATAGTAGGCTGCTGTCCAGCTCCTCTAGAAGTTTCGCAGCCTGATCTGGCTGGTTAAGTTGTTGGTAATAGCGTACCGCATTGAGTAGATGCAGGGCCTGATCCGGCCCACTGCTCTGGCGTGCAGAGCGCAAGGTTTGCTCGGCCTTTTGAGTCAGGGACTCTTGCTTGGTGTATGCTTGCGGCGCTTGATGTGACGGCCCCGCACAAGCTGCTAACAGCGCTGCAGCAAGGGTCAACAGAAAATATTTTGTCAGTAATTTGAAGGGCATATTAATACTATGGCAGGAACACTGTTTGTGGTGGCGACGCCCATTGGCAACATGGGCGACATGGTACCCCGCGCTATTGAGATACTCCAGACGGTTGATCTGATAGCGGCGGAGGATACTC
>JAHRWI010000127.1 GCA_019090225.1 Porticoccaceae bacterium | reverse complement strand
CGATATCCGACATCAAAGACATGAATCGACGCATGTCGATTGGTGAAGCCAAATCAAGACGCGCAAAGAAAGAAATGGTCGAAGCCAACCTGCGTCTGGTGATCTCCATTGCCAAAAAATATACCAACCGTGGCCTGCAGTTTCTCGACCTTATTCAAGAAGGCAATATCGGTTTGATGAAAGCGGTAGACAAATTCGAATATCGCCGAGGTTATAAATTTTCCACCTACGCCACCTGGTGGATTCGCCAAGCCATTACCCGCTCCATCGCCGATCAGGCGCGTACCATTCGTATCCCTGTGCACATGATTGAGACCATCAACAAACTCAATCGAATATCGCGACAAATGCTCCAGGAAATGGGCCGCGAACCGACGCCTGAAGAACTCGGTATACGCATGGAATTGCCAGAAGAAAAAATCCGCAAAGTGCTGAAGATCGCCAAAGAACCTATCTCTCTTGAGACCCCTATCGGGGATGACGAAGACTCCCATCTCGGTGATTTCATCGAAGATATCAATGTCGACTCCCCCGTCAACTCCGCCACTCAGGAAAGCCTCACCGAGGCTACCCACGAAGTGCTTAACGGCCTTACTGCCAGGGAAGCAAAAGTACTGCGTATGCGTTTTGGTATCGATATGAATACCGACCATACCCTCGAAGAAGTCGGCAAGCAGTTTGACGTCACCCGCGAGCGCATTCGTCAGATAGAAGCCAAGGCACTGCGGAAACTACGCCATCCCTCTCGCTCCGAACATATGCGCAGCTTTTTGGATGAATAGCCGAGCATGGCCAAGTTCTAAATCTGGTAGATATTCCAAAAGGCTTTTATAATACTGCCCCCAATAGCAACGTCCTACGGGGCAGCGGTAGCACGAGCAGTCAGTGCTAAAGACTTAATAAACCCACCAACAAAGTTCCGGGCCTTTAGCTCAGTTGGTTAGAGCATCCGACTCATAATCGGCAGGTCCCCAGTTCAAGTCTGGGAAGGCCCACCATACAAAGCCCCACACCACCAGGTTTGGGGCTTTTTTTGTTTGTAATTTGAGTAGTTTGACGTGCTCACTGACTGACTCATGGCCGGGCCAGTTCTTGTTGCGTAGTTGTCTCCGTAAGCGTTTTAGCTGAGACCAATACGGCACCCATGTTTTCGTCACAAGACTCATAAGAGTACATGATTAAAATGAGGCCACTCATCCACAATGTGCGCACATACCAGGTATTGTATTCACCATGAGACCCCTCATAGCCACTTCTGATCTCGAAAGTTGAGCAAGCGCCCCAATAAGGCTCGAAACCACGACAGTTATTGAGCAGTGCCGTCAAGGATAATGCCTGATACCAAGGACTCGACAACGGTTCACATGTAATAAGATTGATTGAGCTGACACACACGCGCCGATAGCCTGGTCTTTCGAGCTAGAGATTCAGGCAATCTGCCTTATTCCCTGGTATATGTACCGACACGCTTATCGGTGATCCACAGCAAGTCGGTTATATGTCATAAAACTATCAAATTAAGCGCCCCAGCGCAGTCTCGGATTATTGATAACGGTTATAATACGCGGCCGCCATACTTAATATTTCAACATATTCGACCGACATTGACTCAATCAGGTAACAGCAAATCAGTGACTACGATTACTCAAGGATGACTACTCAGCCTATAAAAAACCGCGAGGCCCTCAATGGCGCCAACTGGGTCTTGCTGGACGCTAAATGTTCGCCCTTCAAGCCGGAAATTTATTTTATAGACTGGCAAAAACAGGCGCTCTGCATCAAGGATTTTTCCCACTGCAGTGCCATTGTTAGAAAAACCCTGGGCCGATGGATAGTCAACAAAGAGGCCTCTGTATTGGCTGCTCTGGACGGAACTTCGGGGGTCCCCCACCTCATTGGCACTATTGATGGCCCGGCTCTGATAATGAAACGTCTGGACGCAAATGTTTTACCGAGGCCTATGCCGTTAAAACTTTCACCAGAAAGCACACTGACGCCCGCATTTTTTGAACAGGCTTCGATACTACTGGCAACACTCCATAGCATTGGCATCACCCACGGAGACATTCACCGTAATAATCTGCTAATAGATGGCGCGGGCCAACCTGTATTTATTGATTTTGCTTCGGCATTGGTCAACGATAAAAAAATGTCTAAGCTTAAAGGCTGGGCCTGGAGGACAATGGCGAAAATAGATTTAATCTCGGTGCTAAACCTGCGGCAAAAATACTTTCCGGATCATCCCTTAAGCACTGAGGAGGTGACTTTGCTTGCCACGCAACCCAAAGCCTACAGCCTGCACAATAAATTGCGTAAAAACTTTGTGCGCCCAATGAAGCGGTTTTTTAGATCTTTGTAGCTGTTTTTTGTACTGCCTTATCGCCGCCTTCAGCGGATATTGTCATAAAAAAAGGGTGGCCAACGCCACCCCTTCTGAATAACACCTAACGCGCCTTACGCAGCCAGTGCCGATTTATCACAGACAGGATCACGCTTACCATTAGCGGGTAACTTACGTGAACCCGGCTTAACCTCGCCAGGGCCCGGCAAATCCAGCTCTTTTGCCCATTCCCTCATTTGCGGCAGCACGTTTTCACCCAGCAATTTCATGCTGTGCATGGATTGTTCATGGGTGGTCGGGCCACCTTCGATATGCCACACCGCAAAAATACCGGGACGTAAAGTCTCCATAATATTCCTGATCTTCACCAGACAAGTCTCAGGAGTGCCAGTAATAATTTGTCGATTACGTATCAAGTTTTCGTAGAGCACTTCAGTGTTATATTTCTTCATCTCTGGAACATTGATTTCTTCACTGGCATCTTTACCCGAGACCACCGCTTCATTGGTTTCCGGGTCAGTCAAGGCATAGGCCATTCGCTTGGTCGCTGCCTTGGAGTTGTAGCCTGCCGGGAACATCCACTCGGGTCGGGCAAAAGCCGGTTGCCCGCCGCCGTAGACGTAGTTTTTACCCAGCTCATAGGCTTCTTCGTCAGTATCAGCACAGACAACTTTTTGCAGATAACCAAAGCACTCTGGCCCGGCCTGCCAGCCCTCTTGCTCAGCGGTGTCCGCGTATAGATTCCACATTTCTACTGTGGGCGCTAAAAAGGTCGCCAAAGCGAAGTATGAATAACAATTGCGCGCCGCGAACTGAGCGGTTTCTGGACTGACCAGGCTGGGAATCCAGGTTTCTGGAATGGGTTTTTGAATGGGTTTTACCCAGGGGTTTACGTGGCGATATTCATAATGCTTGCCTTCGTAGCGCCATGGCCCGTCTTTGCTCCAGGCTTGCATAATAAAGTCATGGGCTTCGTCGAAACGCTCACGGTTATAGGTCGGATTAACATTATTAGCCAGCTGTTCACACCCCGCGCCGCGCACCCAACCGGTGACCAGACGTCCGCCGGAGATCATATCAATGGTCGCTAATTCTTCTGCTAATCGTAAGGGATCAGCCACCGGTAGCGGATTACCCATCAGGGCGATTTTCACATTTTTGGTAATACGCGCCAAAATAGATGCTTCTACGTCCATGACGCAGCCCATAGTAAACGGGTTGGCATGGTGTTCGTTAAGCATGACGCCATCAAAACCCACCTCTTCGGCATAGACTTTTTCGTCCAGGTAACGATTGAACAGTGAGCCACCTTTAACTGGATCAAGAAATTTATTGGAAACCCCAAAAAAACTCGAATTTTTGATCACCTCTTCTTCAGGGACATGAGCGTAGGGCCGTTCGGTAAATGTTGTTATATGCATAATTGGATCTCCTGTATCTGATGCTAGCCTTCTCGACTAAGTCTAACGGGCTAGTATCGATCTAAGATAAAAGCGCCTGAACTTCGGCAAGAAATTTATCGGTCTGTTCAATTTCCCGGGCGATGCCCACATGCATTAAAAGTCACCACCTTAGACCCTGCGATGGCTTTTTGATAAATATCGACTGTGCTGAAAGGCACGATCTTATCTTCATCACCCCACAAGACTTGCGTGGGCAAGTCTTTAATCAAACCCAGGCGATGACTCAATGCCGGATTATTCATATAGGGCTGCCAGGCAAAACGTGCAGATTCGGCCGTGGCATCCTGAAATCGTTCATATTGCTCGGCTGTTACTTCGCCACCAAACAAATCAGCAAACTCTGGCGTTCCTTCAATATTACTAACGCTATAAGCAATGTAATCCGCGGTGAGATATTGATAAATATCGCAGATCTCGCCACTGGGCGGTTTGATGCCCATGGGTGCCACCAGAGTCATCGATGAAAACTGTGCAGGATTTTGCGCGGCCATTTCGGCAGCGACCCAGCCACCCAGACTAAAGCCAATAACATCTGCCCCCACCCAGCCTTGTTCGACCATGACCTGGGCATAATAGTTGGCTAAATCACCAATACTCAGCGCCCAGCTAATACGCGGGGAGACACCAAAACCCGGATGCTGCGGTGTTATCACAGTGCGGGTAAGGGCCAGCTCCTGCTTCCAGTTCAACCAGCCTGGATCGCCGAGCTCTTCGTTTAGCACCAGCAGAGGTTTACCACTGCCGCCTTGCGTTATGACCAGCTCAGAACCGCCAGCGCTGATGGTTTTTGTTGTGTAATCATTGGTCGCCAATACCCTTCTCCTGCTATTTCGACTACTTATATTTTTAACTGCTTGTTAAATCTCACAAAGTGAAACGGAGGACTTGTGATTAAGTCCTCCGCCCAACCTTTGGTTTTAATCCTGTTATCAGGCAGCGTTGTCTTTGTATTCCCACTTTTTCAGCGCAGGCAAAGCTTGCTCAGCAAACAGGGTCATGCTTTTCTTCACGTCCTCATAATCCATACCAGCGTAGGTGCTAAAGCAGTTCAGCTCGATCGGCCCGACGATATCTTCAATCGCCCTCAATCGTTGCAGGCATTCATCGGGGGTGCCATAAATTTGCTGCTCAACATATTGCTCGGTAACACGGTCTGAATTCTCGCGCATCGCCACTGCCGAGCGACCGTAATGCTCATATCCCTTAATGGTATCGAAATGTTCGCCTTTCATTTCATAGTGAGTCATGGCCGATTCCCAATAATCACCCATGTATTTATAGGCCATGTCTTTGGCCTTGCCGGGGTCCTTATCACAATAGGTGAAAATATTGGCCGAAGTGGGCGGCGCGACGCGATTGTGTACGTTTTGGTATTGCTCGCGATAGGCAATAATATCTTTTGCTCGCTGCTTCCACGGGCCAACCGCAAAGGTCATCAACGTTGCACCGAGGCCGACGGCATGAGGAATCGTTTCTGGCGAGGTAGAGACAATATAAGTTCGATCTTTAAAACTCTTAAAAGGCGCGGGCCGCACATCGACCTTTATCTGATCAAAATACTCCCCGTGATGCTCTTCCATCACACCTGTTTCCAGCGCATTAAGAATCATCGGTGCCGATTCGTTAAACATGTCCCGTGATGCCGACATGTCCACACCAAATCCGTCATATTCGACACGACCCAGACCTCGACCAAGGCCGACGATGACACGCCCCCCGGATAAATTATCAAGCATCGACAAATCCGTCGCGACCCGCAGGGGGTCTTTATGCCAGGGTAAAATCATCGCCGCAGTGCCCAGCTTGATCTTGCTGGTAATGGCCGACATATAGGTCAAAAACTCAATGGGATTAGGGCACATGGTGTAATTAGTAAAATGATGCTCCACCGCCCAGATGGAATCGTAACCCAGGGGTTCAGCCAGCTTGGCCACCTCGATTTCTTTCTGGTAGATTTCAAAATCACTCAGTGGTTGGTTGTGGCTGCTTTGAAAAGCCATTACGACGCCGACGTCCATACATACTCCTCTTATTTAGTGTTAGTGATAAAATTTCAAAATAAAATCCGGCCGCCGATTCTGCCATAATGCAATGATATTTACCTAATTATAGTGACCGCCTCAAGCGATCACAGGATCAAAACCGAAACAAGAACCGCCAGCGACGACCCCGGCTACCAAAACGCTTGCTAACTCTAGTTACCGACAGGCACGCCAAACGCTAAGCGACAAAAGCTATCCAACAGGAGCACACCATGCAACACGCCCTACAGGTTGAACTGACCAAAAAAACCTTCGCTCATATCGATGCCGATACCACCGACATGGGTGCCGAAGTGCTGAGACATCCGGTCAGCGAATACACCTGTCCAGACTGGTTTAGCCGTGAGAAAGCCACCCTGTTTCGTGACTACCCGCTATTTATGGGGCTTTCCGGCCTGATCCCCGAAGCCGGTGATTATCTGGCCGAAGACCATGGTGAAATCCCGACGCTGCTAATTAGGGGCGACGACGGCATCGCACGGGCCTTCGTGAATATGTGTCGTCACAGAGGCACGCCACTGGCCAAAGGCTGCGGGCGTAGTGCCAGCTTCACCTGCCCCTACCATGCCTGGAATTACAATAAACAGGGCGAACTGGTTGGTCTGCCGGACAAACGCTCATTCCCCGACGTCGATCCCGCTCAGGAGGGTTTGATCCCCCTGCCAACTCTGGAAAAACACGGCATGCTCTGGGTTATCCCCAACCCTAAGGCAGATAACGATCAGGATCTCGAACAGTGCATCGACGCACATCTTGCAGGTCTGGGTGGCGAGCTAGCATCCTATGGTTTCGGCACTTACCATGCCGACGAAACCCGCACCATTGAGCGCCGTGCCAACTGGAAGCAGCCCATCGAGACTTTTCTGGAGGCCTATCACTTCAACACACTGCATAAAAACACCGTAGCGCCGTTATTTTTCCACAATATGTGCCTGTTTGAACCGTTCGGGCTAAACCACCGCGAAGCTGTTATCCGCAAAAGTATTGAATCCCAGCGCGACAAGCCAGAAAGTGAATGGGACTTCGTCAAACATACCGGCCTTGCCTACCAGCTCTTCCCTAACACTATTTTCGTTATCCAGGCCGATCATGTTGAAACCTGGCGGGTTTTCCCGTCCAAAGATCGTGTTGATGAATGCGTGATTCGCTTCGACTGCTACGTACCCGAACCCGTCACCGAGCCAAAAGCCAGAAAACACTGGGATGCGAATATCGACCTGGCCTTCAGGACGGTCGATGAGGAAGACTACCGAATCTCGGAAGATATCCAGCGGGCTTATCTGTCGAATGCCCTGGAGGAAGTCATTGTTGGCCGCAACGAACCCTCACTGGGTCATTACAAAAAATCTATTCAGCAGGCTGTGGTCAAAGACCAGTGACCTTTCTACAAGTTGCCGGGAGGATATCGCATTACCTGATGCCTATTACTACCCTAAGTAGATAACAACAACTAACTACCTGGACACAAACCATTCATGGACTGGATAACACTAACCGCTAGCTGGTTTAGAGAAAACGAATCGGTGTTATCGGGCATAGCTGCCCTGGTAGCGATTGTTGGCATACTGCTGTCGCCCCTGGGCGGTAACATCAAAGCGCTTTTTTCCGGAGCCAAGTCCAACACTGGAGTCCAACAAAGCCCTGAATCTAAACCCTTGCCTTCTCCTGATGGTGCAAGCAGACCAGCGGGCAAACCAACTATTTACATCGAGCCGTTTACCGGCAGCTCAGAAGCAGCCAGTACACTCGCGCTTGAACTCTACGAAGAAGTGCGCCGCGCGGTAGCTAATTTCACCGGCAGCACCCTGGTTTCTGACATCAAACGTGCGAGCTACATCGCCCGCGTCAATGTGCTGCTCACCGGCACACACTGTCGGGCCACGGTGCTTATGCAGGACGTCCACAATAACGAAGATTTTCAGTCAGAACGTTATGAAGCAAATATCGATAATCGACTGGAAGCCATCGACAAGCTGGGCGCGCTGCTCTCCATGGCGATCAGGTATGGCATAGCCATTCACCTAACAACACAGCAAGGCCATGATACTCAGTCACTGTTGTCCCGGATGGCTATGGGAATAGCCCGTTCAGATGAAAACCTTTACATAGAAGCGCTGGCCATCGCTGAAGGTGCGCTTGGGGAGTATGACAACGATTCGATGTTTCAAGCTATCTATAGTCGTTTGCTGTATGCAACAATCAGATTTGATTATCACCCTCTCAATAATGAGCAAATAAACAAAGCTGAACTGGCCGCTCGAAAAGCCGTCGCCTTAAATGATCGCAGCGATTTTGCACATGTGTGCCTGGGGAGTTATTTACTCTACGCCAAAGGTGATTTTACCGGTGCAAAACGCAGCTTTTTGCGCAGTCTTGAGATCACGCCGCGCTACCACCTTGCCCATACGGGTCTGGGTGAGATCGAGATATTTAGTCGCGATGCGGGGAAAGGCATTGACCTGTGCACGCAAGATCTAAAATCGCCCATACTAAAAAATGGCCGCAATCATGAAGCCATTGCTGCCGGTGAAATTCGTTTGGGCAACTACGAAGCAGCCCTTGAAATGGCCGAAGACGCCATCCATAAATACGGCGAAGTTACTCAGACGCTTATCGTACTCGCTGCTGCTGCCGGCCTTGCCGGTAAGGGTCAAATTGCTTCCCATGCCGTCGCCTCACTAAAAGAAAGGCACCCGGATATCACCATCGACACCATGCGTCGCTGGCCCTATAAAGACGACGCAGACTGGG
>JAHRWI010000126.1 GCA_019090225.1 Porticoccaceae bacterium | reverse complement strand
TCGACTTGCCTCGATTTGATCTTCAGTTTGCGTATCGAACCATCGCTTCCGAAGGGCGTGGTATTTGTCTACGATTATCCGGCTTGTCAGGCAGCGCTAGCCGAAACTTTTATCGATAATGATGGTGTGCACTGTGCTCGTCGGTTCGAAGTGTTTTTGGATCGTATCGAGCTGGGGAATGGCTACTACGAACTCACCGACGCCGTGGAACTACGAGGCCGCTTTGCCGCCGATAATGCGCAGCGACACACCATCGGAAAGGAGGAAATGGAGCCGGACGAGCACATGCTGGCGGCGATGAGCGCTGGTTTGCCACCCTGTGCGGGCGTGGCAATAGGCTTTGATCGTTTGCTAATGAACTTACTCGGCGTAAGCAATATCAGTGCAGTATTGCCGTTTGTGGATCTTGTTCGAAACTAGAATTATAGAGATAGGACTTAGTCGCTCTGGCAGCCCTCCAGGCCATGATCCATTTTTTCTGCCGGGTCATCGTTACTGGTAGTGCCGACCACTTTACCTGGAACCCCGGCGACGATGGAGTGGGGTGGTACATCTTTCAATACCACGCTTGCCGCTGCAATTTTTGAGCCTTCGCCAATTTCGATATTGCCAAGGATGGTTGCTCCGGGGCCGATCAACACACCACGCCGAACTTTTGGATGGCGATCGCCGGTTTCTTTGCCGGTGCCGCCGAGAGTCACCGACTGCATAATAGATACGCAGTCTTCCACCACCGCCGTTTCTCCAATCACCAGAGCCGTCGCGTGATCAAACATGATGCCCTTGCCAATGGTCGCGGCCGGGTTAATATCGACGCCAAATACGACAGAGATACGGTTTTGCAGAACCAGAGCCAGAGATTGGCGCTGCTGTTGCCATAACCAGTGGGCCACTCGGTAAGCAGCCAAAGCGTGAAAACCTTTGTAGTACAGAAACGGCGTTGAGAAATGCTGGCAGGCCGAATCCCGTTCAAAGTTGGCAATAATATCGCAGCGCACGCTGTCGATGATGCCGGGGTCATCGGTAAAGGCGTTATCAAATATTTCTCTTAGGAAAAGTGCCGGGGTGATATCGCTATGCAGTTTATTAGCCAGATGAAAGCTCAGTGCCGAGCCAATATCCCGATGATTCAGAATAGTGGCGTGTAGAAAGCCTGCCAGCAAGGGCTCGTCACCCACTGTGACGGTGATTTCCTCTACCAGCGTTTGCCAGAGAGTTTCGTTGCACGGATTGCTTAAAGTATTCATGGGCGGATTATCGTCTTCGCGTGGTTAATTTTCCAGTGCTGCCCGGGCCACCGCCCAGACCACTACTCGAGCTGCGCCATTATCAATCAATAATTTAGCAATTGCATTCGCGGTACTGCCGGTGGTTAGCACATCATCAACGATGGCGAATGATTTACCCTCAATCTGTTCGGCACAAGCATATCTACTCACAGAAAAGGCATCACGGAGATTGTGAAGTCGCTGCTCGCGATTAAGATGATGCTGGGCGCTAGTATGAGTTTTGCGCAGCACCAATTTGTTGTTGACGGGGATATTTAAGTGCTTGCTTAAGGTCATCGCGAGTTCGTGGGCCTGATTAAAACCACGGCCTAAGCGCCGCCACCAATGTAGAGGTACTGGGATGATTGCTTGAGGTACAGCAAGATCATGCTTGATGCACTGTTCAATGTGTTGGCTTAATAGTTTGCCCAGCACCTTGCCTGCGACCAGGTCGCCCTTAAACTTGAAGGAAATAAGTAAGCGGTCAATCGGTGCTTTATAGAGGTAAGGAATGTGCGCGTGGGAAAAATAGGGCGTACGGTTCAAACAATTACCACAGGTGAGTGGCTTAGCAAGAGCCTTAGGCCACGGGTTTGCGGAAGGCTCGCTACAAATATTGCAGTGATCGCCGATGTCAGGCAGATCACTTTCACACAGAGCACAGAGATCCAGGCTGCGCATTGAATCGGATTTGCATAGTTTGCAATGGCCCGGCAGCAGCATGTAGCTGAAACGGGTCGAAAATAGACGCCATGGGGTTGGCCGGAAGCGCTCGTTGTCAGTCATTTTGCATCCTTGCGTTAGACCGTGGTTAATTAGGATCGTGGTTAATCTTGCATTAGGGTGTAGTTAACCTAATATAGCAAATTAGGTTGACAGCGCCGTGCCCACCTTTATCATCGTCCTGCCTTGTTTATAGTCCATTCTCGCCTGGGTTGCCTGGCGAGGCTTACGGTTTTATATGTAACCTATGGCCTGCGACCCACTATTTGTCAGCCATTATTTGTTAACCACTATCTATCAACCACAAGGATCTCCGAGAAAAACGCCATGAGCCCTACACTTCGCAACGACTGGACCACCCAGCAAGTACAAGCCCTGTTTACCCAGCCTTTTAATGATTTGTTGTTTCAGGCGCAATCGATCCACCGAGAACATTTTGACCCCAACGAGGTACAGATCAGTACGCTGCTGTCTATCAAGACGGGTGCCTGTCCTGAAGATTGTAAATATTGCCCCCAGGCGGGTATCTACAACACCGGGCTTGAGAAGGAGAAGTTACTCGAAATTGAACGTGTAATCAGTGAAGCCCAGGCGGCTAAAAACAGTGGTGCGACCCGTTTTTGCATGGGTGCTGCCTGGCGTTCTCCCAGCGAAAAAGACATGCCCCAGGTCCTTGGTATGGTCAAAGAGGTAAAAGCCCTGGGTCTGGAAACCTGCATGACTCTGGGCATGTTGACCGATCAACAAGCACAGGGCCTGGCTGGTGCCGGACTGGATTATTACAACCACAACCTGGACACCTCCCCGGAATATTACGGCGAAGTGATCACCACTCGAACCTATCAGGATAGGCTTGTTACGCTCAGCAATGTCCGCGAGGCGGGTATGAAAGTCTGTTGTGGCGGCATTGTCGGTATGGGTGAAAGCATGGCCGATCGTATTGGCTTGCTGGTGCAATTGGCTAACCTGCCTGAACATCCTGAGTCGGTGCCCATTAATATGCTGGTCAAAGTGCCCGGTACACCCCTCGAAAACGAGGCCGCACTGGAGCCTTTCGAGTTTATCCGCACCATCGCGGTGGCCCGAATTATTATGCCTCTTTCCCATGTTCGCTTATCCGCCGGACGGGAAGATATGAATGAGCAAATGCAGGCTCTGGCCTTCCATGCTGGGGCTAACTCTATTTTTTACGGTGAAAAACTCCTCACCACAGCTAATCCCGCCGCCAACAAAGACATGCAGTTGTTTGCTCGGCTGGGCATTAAACCTGAGCAATACCATACTCACGCTGAAGCCGAAGAAGGTATGCAAGCGGTCGTTAACAAAGCTGCCAGCGATAAGTATTTTTATAATGCTGCCGGTTGAGCAGTCCTCCAAGAAGCGAAAAGATGGTTTCTCCTGATTGTGAGTTGCAGCTTGCTCTGGATGCTCGGCGCGAAAACAACCTGTATCGTCAGCGAAAAATCTTGCAGTCCGCCCAGGGTGCCCAGGTACAGGTCGATGGTCAGGCCTGCATCGGCTTTAGCAGTAACGACTATCTGGGTTTTGCTAACCACCCCGCGTTAATCGCCGCATTTAAAGACGCTAGCGATGAGTATGGCGTTGGCAGCGGCGCTTCACATCTGGTCAGTGGTCATTCGGCGATTCATCAGGCCCTCGAAGAAGAGCTGGCCGAATTTACCGGTCGTCCTCGCGCACTGCTGTTTTCAACCGGTTATATGGCCAACGTTGGCACCATTCGCGCTTTCATTGATAGCGGTGATTTAGTAGTGCAGGACCAGCTTAATCATGCCTCATTGCTCGACGGCGGCTTCTTAAGTCGCGCTGAATTTCTGCGTTATCCCCACCAGGACCTACCTACGCTAGATCAAATACTCAGCACAACCGATGGCAAGCGCAAATTACTGGTTACCGACGGCGTATTCAGCATGGATGGCGATCTTGCCGACGTTCCTACACTGGTTGATATTGCCGATCGTCATGACTCATGGCTAATGGTCGATGACGCCCACGGTTTTGGGGTCCTGGGCGCAAACGGTCGCGGTATTGCCGAGCATTTCGATATGAGCGTCGAGCAGGTACCAGTATTGATCGGTACCCTCGGCAAAGCCTTCGGTACTTTTGGTGCCTTTGTTGCGGGTAGCGAAGCGCTTATCGAAACACTCATACAATTCGGCCGCACCTATATCTACACCACAGCGTTGCCCCCTGCCGTAGCAGCGGCGACTCGCGTCGCGCTGACCCTGGTCGATAGCGAAAGCTGGCGCCGGCAAAAATTGCATCACTTGATAGCGCGCTTTCAGGCCGGTGCCAGCCAGTTTGGTATTCCTGTGCTCGAATCCATCACTCCGATCCAGCCAGTGCTAATTGGTGATGACGAAAAAGTTATGCGCATCAGCGAGTATCTGCTCGACAAAGGTTTCTGGGTGGGAGCCATTCGGCCACCTACCGTGCCCCGGGGCAGCGCAAGGTTGCGCATCACCCTAAATGCCGAGCACGACGAAAGCGATATTGACCGTCTGCTGGATACCCTCGCCACTGCCCTGCGCGAATGCCGCTAGTTACCGATGTATCCATGATCCACATCTACTTCGTTACCGGTACCGATACCGGCGTGGGTAAAACCACTGTCGCTGTGGCCTTGCTCAAGGCAGCTGCTCGACAAGGTTTAACGACCGCAGCGATTAAACCAGTGGCCGCCGGTTGTGAAGTGACAGCACAAGGTTTGCGCAATGATGATGCTCTACAGCTTCAGCAAGCCTGCACCTTTGCTGTCGATTATCAGGATATAAACCCTGTCGCCCTGGAACCGGCGATTGCACCGCATTTTGCCGCCCAGGCTGTGGGCCTGGAATTACGGGCAGAGCGTTTAGTGGATGATTGTCGGGCAGTGCTTGAATTAGCCGCAGACTTTACCGTGATAGAAGGCGCGGGCGGCTGGCGGGTTCCGCTCAATGATCAACAATCTTTTGCCGATATTGCTATTGGCCTCGATATTCCTGTTATTTTGGTGGTCGATATCAAACTGGGTTGTTTGAATCACGCGCTGTTGAGTGCCGAGGTTATTCGAGGGGATGGCCAGCGATTGGCAGGGTGGGTCGCCAACCAGGCGGGGGCCAAAGATGCCTGTCACGATCTTATGGTAGCGGATTTACGAACAAGGTTGGCCTGTCCTTTGCTGGGGGACTTGTCTCATATCGATTCAATAGATGGTGAGGAATTAGCGCTCGCTATCAATATTGATAGTCTCCTGGCAAGCGAAGGGTAAAGCCCAGTAGATGTTGGTTCTTTATAAAGATGGTTCCGGTACAGTGTTGATCCGATGAGCTGCCCAGGCAGGCCTCACAAAACAACTGTTAAACTACCGGGCAGACGCATAAACTTTAGCGCCCAAATAAAAAGTTTTGCAGGCAGCTTGAGCTGCTAATAAAACTACATGGCTAATAGGGCAACACGGCTAACAAACCAGGAAAAAAGGCTAAAAATATGACCGACTACAAAGCCCCCGTTCGAGATATTAAATTTGTCCGTGACGAAGTGTTCGATTTTCCTACTCTCTGGCAAAGCCTGCCGGGTTGTGAGGAGGCAAGCCCTGATCTTGTCGAGGCTATTCTTGAAGCCATGGCGACATTGTGTGAGGAGGAGCTAGCGCCGCTCAATCAATCCGGCGATGCGGAAGGCTGTACCTGGACAGACGGTGTTGTGACAACGCCTGCCGGTTTTAAAGAGGCTTACAAAAAATATGCTGAAAGCGGCTGGCCAGGGCTGACCAGCCCTGAACAATATGGCGGTCAAGCCTTACCGCCCTCTATGGAAAGCATTCTCAATGAATTTGCCGGTAGCGCCAATTGGGCCTGGAGCATGTATCCATTTTTAGCAAAAGGCGCACGGGCAACGATTCTTGCCCATGGCACGCAAGAGCTTATCGACGCTTATATCCCCAAAATGGTCGCCGGTGACTGGACCGGCACCATGTGTCTGACCGAAGCCCACTGTGGTACCGATCTAGGCATGTTGCGCACCAAAGCGGAGCCGAATGCAGAGGGCAGCTATGCCCTGACCGGCAGCAAAATCTTTATTTCTGCGGGGGATCACGACCTCGTTGAAAACGTCATTCACATCGTTATCGCGCGTATCCCTGATTCACCGCCCGGTACCAAGGGTATTTCTCTGTTTCTGGTGCCTAAATACCTGCCCGATGCCGACGGTAACTTGCAGCCCAATGGCGTTAGCTGCGGCTCCATCGAACATAAAATGGGCATCCACGGTAATGCTACCTGTGTGATCAATTTTGATGGTGCCAAAGGCCTTTTGCTGGTGAAGTTAATCGTGGTCTTAATTGCATGTTCACCTTTATGAATACCGCCCGTGTCGGCACGGCTATCCAGGGTATTTCCCACGGTGAAATAGCGCTGCAAGGTGCGACCAAATATGCGCGCGAGCGACTGCAGATGCGCTCGCTCAGCGGCCCGAAAAACCCGGATGGCCCAGCTGATCCTATTATTGTTCACCCTGATGTGCGGCGCATGTTACTGACCATTAAAGCGCTTACCGAGGGTAATCGTCTGCTGATTCACTACCTATCCAGCTATCTCGATATTACTCGTCTGAGCGAAGACAAAGCCGCGCGTAATCAGGCCGAAGATTTATTGAGCTTGCTGACCCCCATCGCCAAGGGCTTTATTACCGAGACTGGCTTCGAGTGTGCCAATCATGGTGTCCAGGTATTTGGCGGTCATGGTTATATCAGCGAATGGGGCATGGAGCAGAATGTTCGGGATTCCCGTATCGCCATGATTTACGAAGGCACTAACGGGATTCAAGCGCTCGATCTTTTGGGCCGCAAGGTGCTGGGTTCTCAGGGAAAGTTACTCGCAGGATTTATCAATGAGATCAAAGTCTGGTCTGAGCAGAGCAGTGACAGCGCTATCAAAGCCGAGCGCATCGGCGCGCTAGATGAAGCGGTCGTGCAATGGGCACAATTGAGTCAGGACGTCGGTGTGAAAGCAATGAGTAACCCTGAAGAAGTGGGTGCAGCTTCTTTCGACTATTTGATGTATTCCGGTTATGTGACGCTCGCCTATTTGTGGCTGCGCGCGGCAGAGGTTGCCGAACAAAAATTGCAGGAGGGTAGTGAAGAAAGCGACTTCTATACCGCCAAGCTCGAAACAACACGGTTTTATTTTGATCGCATGTTGCCCCGTATTCATACCCTGGCTGCAACTATCCGGGTCGGGGCTGATTCATTAATGGCCATGGACGAACAAAGGTTTGTGGTCGGTTTGGAGGTAGGCTAGTGGCAGAAAATAATCGCAAGTTATCCGATGAAGATATGGCCCGAGTTGACGAGTATCTGTCATCGCCCATTCATCAGGTAGAACGTAAACCTTACCGTCCCTGGTTGCTCTTGCTGGTGCTGTGGGTGGTGGTGGCTTCGCTGGGGGGGGTCGCACTGTTATTTGCCTGGATGAACGGTCTTTTATAGAACGCTCATTAAAAGCGCATTTAGGTTAAAACGGCGTTTGGCTCAAAAGGTCCTTTAGCTTAAAAGTCCGCTTATGTGAGCAGTTTGGGACCAGTCACACTGAAGCCGACGATTTTACTCATTTTACAATTACCGCTAGAATCCCCCGTCCAAATTTGATGCTGGATTGCCGAGTTGGCAGATTTTTTACTATCTACCGTGAGCTGATCCGATCCGTTCATTACTACTGCCTCGCAAGTGTTTTGCAGGGGTATAAAACACGAGATAACTATGAGTCTTCATACCAACTATCCTGAAATCCGCGAAGCGGTCGCCAAGCTTTGTAGCCAGTTCCCCGGTGAATACTGGCGAGGGCTGGACGACACATCAACTTACCCAACCGAGTTTGTTCAGGCCCTGACTGATGCGGGTTTTCTATCGGTATTGATACCTGAAGAATACGGCGGTGCCGGGTTACCCATTGAAGCGGGCTGTGTGATTCTCGAAGAAATTCATCGCAGCGGCTGTAACGCAGGAGCCTGTCATGCTCAGATGTACACCATGGGTACCTTGTTACGTCACGGCAATGATGAACAGAAGAATAAATATTTACCCGGTGTTGCTGAAGGCTCTTTGCGCCTCCAGGCCTTTGGTGTCACCGAGCCAACCAGTGGCACCGATACCACCCGCATACGTACCAAAGCTGTGCGGGATGGTGATGACTATATTATCAATGGTCAGAAAGTCTTTATCTCCCGCACTGAGCATTCCGATTTGATGATTTTGCTGGTGCGCACCACGGCCCGTGAGGAATGTAAAAAGCCCTCCGATGGCATGTCGGTATTTTTAGTGGATATGCGTGAAGCGGTGGGTAACGGACTAACGATCAACCCCATCAAAGCCATGATTAACCACTCCACCACGGAATTGTTTTTTGATAACTTGCGGGTGCCAGCGGCTAATCGACTGGGTGAAGAGGGCAAGGGTTTTAAATATATTCTTGATGGCATGAACGCCGAGCGTATTTTGATTGCTTCTGAGTGCATCGGCGATAACCGCTTTTTTGTCGAGCGCGCTACGGCTTATGCCTGCGAACGAGAAGTCTTTGGTCGGCCCATCGGGCAGAACCAGGGCATCCAGTTTCCCATTGCCCGTTCCTATGTCGAATTACAGGCAGCCACCTTGATGGTCTATAACGCCGCGAATTTATTTGATACCGGTGAACCTTGTGGCTCAGAAGCCAATATGTGCAAAATGTTCGCCTCTGAGGCGGCCTGGCATGCGGCGGATACCTGTCTGCAAACCCATGGTGGTTTTGGTTTTACTCAGGAATACGATATCGAGC
>JAHRWI010000125.1 GCA_019090225.1 Porticoccaceae bacterium | reverse complement strand
GCATTGGCATCAATGGTATCGGCAAAATCTGCTCTAATGGTTCCCGCTTCGGCTTCCTTTGGATTGGTAGCACCCATCAGCGCCCGGTTTTGCTCAATGGCTCTTTCTCCTTCCAGCACCTGAACGACAACTGGCCCGGAGGTCATAAAGGCTATCAAATCGGGGAAAAAACCTTTGCCCTCATGTTCTGCATAAAAACCACCAGCTTTTTGCTCCGACAAACTCAGCATCTTTGCAGCCACCACCTCCAACCCAGCTTTTTCGAAACGGCCAATAATGTCGCCAATTACGTTTTTCGCGACGGCGTCGGGCTTAATGATAGAAAGGGTACGCTCAATTGTCATAATTACTTAGCTCCAGGGGCCTGCATTGTGCTGCAGGAATTATATTGCGGATATTCGCAAAAGTGATGGTGGTGCGGCTGACCACGCTCTTAAAAGGTGGAGGATTTTACTCTTCTGAACAAGGGCTTACAAGGAATTATGCCAAACACCAGGCTGCGTCAGGCAGCAAGATAATTACGGAACTGATCGACCGGCACCGGCATACTAAAGTGCGCACCCTGATAGGTATCGCAACCCACTTTGCGCAATACTTCTAATGACTCAAGATCCTCTACCCCTTCAGCCGTAACGTGCAGGCCATATTGGCGAGATACCGCTAAAATTGCTTCGACCACCCCACGACTCTCTGGGTCTTTGTGGATGTTATGAATAAATTCACGATCTATTTTTAACCAGTCAAACGGCAGGCGCTTTAAATAAATCATCGACGAATAACCTATACCAAAATCATCAATCGAAAACTGGGCACCGAGATCTTTTATGGCCGACATTTTTTTGATGACGTCTTCTACATCTTCGATCATCAGACTTTCGGTGACTTCAAAGTTGAGATATTGAGGGTCTATCTCGTAGCTACGCAAGCTATGTTCAATGACCTCCAGCAATTGCGGATCATTAAATTGCCGAGGGCTGATGTTTATACCGAGTCGCATATGATCTTGCCAGAGGCCTTCATCAAGAAAGTTTCTAATGTACTCACAGGCGGTACGAATAACCCAATGCCCGACATCGACAATCAGCCCAGATGATTCAAGTAGAGGGATAAACTCTGAGGGCATATTGGTAACCCGATCAGCATTCACCCAGCGTAACAAAGCTTCCCCACCCATCACTCGCCCATCACGAACATCAATTTGCGGCTGGACGTAAAGAGCAAATTCCTGATTATCGACCGCTTTACGCAAACGGGTGTTCAAACCTATTTGCCGCTGAGCTTTATCAATAATGCTTTGATTGAAAAATGCAATGCCATTCCTGCCTTTGCGCTTGGCTTCATACATCGCTGTATCAGCGTACTGCAAAGCCCGTTCAGCAGAGGTGTCATGATCGCTGAGCAAAGCAATACCGACACTCGCAGTCAAAATAAACTCATTGCCATCGTAAAAAATAGGGTGGGCAATAGCCTCCTTTACTCTTGTCGCCATAGTATTAGCGTTCATTGAACCCTGGGCGAGATCATCTCCGGCATAAGGAAAAAAGAGCATAAATTCATCGCCGCTCATACGGGCGACCATGGCGGTATCATCGATAATAGGCTCTATGGCACGGGCTACTTTAAACAACACCTGGTCGCCGACTTCGTGCCCCCAGGAGTCATTAATATCCTTAAAGTGATCCAGGTCGATCAGCATCAATGCCGCGCAAATTTCCTGGTCGGAAGTTTCTTTCTGATGCTGACGAATAGTCTCAATCAGTAGCTGACGGCTAGGCAGGCCGGTTAAACTATCAAAGTAAACATCCCGATCAAGACCGGGCATATGACGCCGGATATCGGCACTGGAGCCAGTAAGCTTATCAAGTATGCTTGACTGACTTACTGCGGATAGATCGACTGTCGCAGCATTTTCAAGATCACCATTTACTACGGGTTCAGTTGCAGGAGGCGTAATGATAGGTAGCGCTGAACTGTCCGCACTCCCCCGTCCAGATGCATCATCGTCGAGAAAAGAGCTTTCAGGCGCCCCGTCGGGGGTTAAAGTCACGATTAACTCTTTACCACCGTCGCCCACCTGCTGAATGTGTAGGGCTATATTCTCACTGGTATCGCCAATAGTTAGCTGCCAGTCGAAGTCCGACAAACCGTCGTCAAGTGCGATATTAATTTGTTGTTTGAGGGAGATTAGCGCCAGGGGTTCGCTCAGCGCAGTATCTTCTATGGACACGCCCTGCAAAGCGCGTTTTTCACAGCCAAGAATTTCACGGGCCTTGGGATTACTATCGACACAAATCCCGTAGGCAAAAAACAAAGTGCCATAGGGAGAGTTTTCTAATAGTAATTTGTATAGCTCTTCTTTAGAGCTCATAAGCCGCTACCCTTGCTCTTGCGGTTATTGATCAATGAGTTTATTGCTTAACGGAATTATACAGTCGGCGAAGTTAGCTGATTTCCTCAATCCAGGCCATTTGAATTCCTTCTAATATTTTTTCACCGCAGCGACCTGGATCATCATCAAATTCGGGCAAAGCCATAACCCAGTTACGTAAATCTACAAAGTTAATATACTGAGGGTCTACCCCATTGTGGGCTTCCGACAACTCAATGGCAATTTCATTTACATCCGTCCATCTCAACTGCATAGGCTATTCTACTCCGTAATAAGGGATTTAATGCTGTTCGGAGACCATGTTTATTGTGTATTTAGGTATTTCAACCACCAACTTGTGATCTGGCACCAGCACCTGACAGCTCAAACGGGAATCCGCGTCCAGCCCCCAGGCTTTATCGAGCATATCTTCTTCTAGATCACTTGCCTCATCGAGAAATTCGGCCCCCTCTCGAATATGCACATGACAGGTAGTGCAGGCGCAGGCGAGCTCGCAGGCATGTTCGATGTCGATGCCATTGCCCAGCGCCGCTCTGCACAAACTGCTGCCGACCTCCGCCTCAATCACCGCACCATCGGGGCAAATTGTCTCATGGGGTAGAAAAATAACGCTTACTTTATCGCTCATGCTTTGTGTCCTTGATCAAAATCTTCGAGGTGACGACCTGCCAGCGCGCCTTTAATGGCCAGGTCCATACGCCGAGCGGCGAAGTCTTCACTCAATTTTGCCAACGCCTCTATGTGCCTGGCTAGCTCTCGATGGTCCCTGGTCGACTGGCGTACCTCGGCGAGCTCATCAAGACCGGCCCTTAAACAATGAAGTTCATTTTCATTCAGAAGTCTGCTGCCGTCCTTAGCCAGAGCCGCATTAATATCTTCCAGTAGGCGATCGGCTTCTACCTGTTGTTCCCGCAAGGCCCGCAGTCGGACATCATCATTGGCGTGATCGATAGATTCCTGGAGCATCTTGCCAATTTCACCGTCATCGAGACCATAAGAAGGCTTTACCTCTATTCTCGCCTGAGTGCCGCTGGTTAATTCAGTGGCGGTAACATTCAACAGGCCATCGGCATCGACCTGATAGGTAATTCGAATTTTCGCCGCACCTGCCGCCATAGGCGGTAAACCTTTTAGCTCAAAGCGAGCCAACGAACGGCAGTCCTCGGCAAGTTCTCGTTCACCCTGAACAATATGTACCGCAAGCGCGGTTTGCCCATCCTTGAAGGTGGTAAATTCCTGGGCTTTCGCCACCGGGATCGTGGTATTTCGATGAATAATTTTCTCGACCAACCCCCCCATGGTTTCTACACCGAGGGATAAAGGAATGACATCAAGCAAGAGCATTGCCTCGCCAGGTTTGTTTCCGGCGAGCACATCGGCCTGTCGCGCTGCACCGATGGCAACGACTGTGTCCGGATCAATATCAGTCAGCGGTGGGCGCTGAAAAAACTCGGCGACTTTC
>JAHRWI010000124.1 GCA_019090225.1 Porticoccaceae bacterium | reverse complement strand
TGGGTGGCATGGGCGGAATGGGCGGCATGATGTAAGCTGTTTTTCACTTAGTTCTATTACACTTAGCAAAAAACCCCGCAGTGCGGGGTTTTTTTGTGGGCATCAAACTATGAGTGACCATCGCAATGAGCAGGTTGCGTTAAAGGGGTGAATTTAGTCTGGTAATTTATGTGGTTTTTTTATACTGCATTTGTGTCTAGAATGCGTCTCCGTTACATCTACTATATATCTGATGTGATTGTAGGTCGAAGGCAAGTGAAGCTATTGGTGGCGTTTCTAGTAGGTGTTTTGGCGGCGGTTTTGGTCCTGGTTTTTTGGTCATGGCTTTTGTGGGTCATGGTATAGAACCGAGCGACAGCGTCGCCAGCTAGATAAAAACAATTAATCAAAAACAATTAATCAAAAAAGGTGATTTGAATGGAAAACTTTACGTCGATGGAGTTTGTTAACTTTCTGTTTCGCTGGGGGCACCTGCTGTTCGGTATAACCTGGATTGGTCTGTTGTACTATTTCAACTTTATACAAGGAGGCTATTTCAAACAGGCGAGTCCAGAAGGCTTGTCTGATGCCAAAGCTAAACTGGCACCGAGTGCGCTGTGGTGGTTCCGCTGGGGTGCGATGTTTACGTTTATCACGGGTGTTGTTCTGTTGATGGGTGTTCAAAAACAAGGTGTTATGAACGAATACATCGTTGCTGGCGCTCTGATGGGCACCTTGATGTTCCTGAACGTCTGGTTGATTATTTGGCCTAATCAGAAGATTGCTCTTGGTATTGTTGAAGGTGGCGATGCGCCTACGGCGGGCGCTAAGGCGCTGTTGGCTTCACGCACGAACACCTTATTTTCTGCACCAATGGCCTACTGCATGCTGGCCTCTCCGCACCTGGGTTACAGTGGTGACTCTATATTAAGTGGTACCGGCGGAGGTGTAGGGCTATATGCAGCACTGGCTTTGATCGCAGCTCTTGAAGTTAATGCGATTGTTGGTAAGCAAGGTCCGATGACCACGGTTAAAGGTGTTATCCATAGCAGCATCGGTTTGACAGTGGTGATGGTGTTGATGCTCAAACTACTGTAAATCCGTTATTGGTAATCTTGTTGTTAGCAAAAAAACCGGCTCAAGTGGCCGGTTTTTTTATCTCTGAATTCGGTGGCAATGTGTATAATTGCGGCCAATTCCTTACCCCCAGGACTTGGTCTTTATGACAGAAAAAAATGTGCCGCGTCGCGATCCTATTGTTGCTCGGCGTGATGGCGACCTGGGTGAGCCAACGCAAGCTCATAATCCAGATAGTTTTGCCGGAAGTGACAATGACCGCCGTGGCAATGGAAAACCAGGCAAAGCTAAAACCGGTAGTCCATTACTACTGTTTGTAACCCTCTTGCTGAGCATCTGTCTGGGCGGTCTGGGCTGGTTTTCATGGCAGCAGAGTCAGGCCCAGGCCTTGCTGCAACAGCGGTTTGACGACCTGGCTGCCAAAATTGATTCCACCGATGAATCCTTGAGTCAATCCGGTGCGGCGCTGTCTGTGAAGTTAAGCGATCAACAAGCCGAACTTACTAAACATTGGTCGGAAATTAGAAAATTGTGGGGCGTGGCTAATGACCGCAATAAAAAAGCTATTAGTGCGGTTGAGCAAAGCATTGCGCAGAGTATTAAAAAGCGTCAGAAATTAGAGAAGACAGTGTCCGCAACAGGCGCCGACCAAAAAAAGCTGACAGCCAGGCTCGATGAGCTGGGTAGCGATTCACTTGCCACGGTGGCGAGGTATGATGAGCTCGATGAACGGGTCGGCAGACTGAGTGATTCGCAACAGAAGGTGCTCCAGTTGGTGGATCAAAAACAGCGTGGTTTTGAAAGCAGGCTTTTGGATACAGAAAAAGCGATTAAGTCCATCGATGCCTTTCGTCGGCAGACTAATCAATCTTTGGACGCACTGCGGCAGGTTCCTGCTATTCCATAATAGACTGTCGCGAATTGAGCATCTCCCTCCCAGGGATAGGTAGAGAGTCGCGGTAGAACTTTAGCAGCGAGAGAGTGATTAACAATGGCAGTAATTCGTCAAGACGATTTAATACAGGGCGTGGCCGATGCCTTGCAGTACATATCTTATTATCATCCGGTTGATTTTATTCAGGCGGTTCACGAAGCATATCTCAGAGAAGAGTCTGAGGCAGCGAAAGATGCCATGGCGCAAATCCTGGTCAATTCCAGGATGTGTGCTTTGGGGCATCGCCCGATTTGTCAGGATACTGGCATTGTCACCGTGCTGGTTAAAGTGGGTATGGGGGTGCAATGGCAGAGTGATATGAATGTCACTGATATGATTAACGAAGGTGTACGTCGCGCCTATTTAATGCCAGAAAACATTCTCCGAGCCTCTATCCTGGACGACCCGGACGGGGCCAGAAAAAATACTGGTGACAATACACCAGCGGTGATTCATTACGAGATGGTGGCCGGTCATAGCCTGGAAATTTACCTTGCAGCGAAGGGTGGTGGCTCCGAAGCCAAGGCCAAGTTTGCGATGCTTAATCCCTCCGATTCGATTATCGACTGGGTGGTAGAGCAGGTGCCAAAAATGGGTGCTGGCTGGTGCCCGCCCGGTATGCTCGGCATTGGTGTCGGTGGCACCGCCGAAAAGGCCATGTTGATGGCTAAGGAGTCTTTGTTCGACCCGATCAATATTCAGGAGCTAGTGGCTAAAGGGCCGGAAAACCGTGGTGAAGAATTACGCCTGGAGTTGATGGACGCGGTTAATCAGCTGGGTATCGGCGCCCAGGGCCTGGGTGGTTTAACCACTGTGCTAGACGTCAAGGTCAGGGAATATCCGACTCATGCAGCAAATAAAGCGGTGGCGATGATTCCGAACTGCGCGGCTACCCGACATATTCATTTTACGCTAGATGGCTCTGGCCCGGTTACTTTCACACCGCCGAGCATGGATGATTGGCCAGATATTGCCTGGGAAGTTGGTGATCAAGTCAGGAGGGTTAATTTAGATGAAGTGACCGCAAAAGCCATTGGCGATTGGCAGCCTGGTGAAACGGTGCTGCTATCCGGAAAACTTTTGACCGGACGTGATGCGGCCCATAAAAAAATCACCGATATGTTGGCTAAGGGAGAGACCTTGCCGGTTGATTTTACCAATCGCTTTATCTACTACGTTGGGCCGGTAGACCCGGTAGGTGATGAAGTTGTGGGTCCTGCTGGTCCGACCACAGCCACCCGCATGGATAAATTCACACGCACTATGTTGGAAGAAACCGGTTTGATCGGTATGGTCGGCAAAGCCGAGCGCGGGTCCTTGGCGATAGAGGCAATTCGCGATAATAAGGCGGTTTATTTAATGGCCGTGGGCGGTGCGGCTTATCTGGTGTCAAAAGCCATTACTGGCGCAAAAGTGGTGGCTTTCCCCGAACTGGGCATGGAAGCGATTTACGAGTTTGACGTAGTTGATATGCCGGTCACTGTCGCTGTTGATAGCGAGGGTAACTCGGTTCACCAAAGCGGGCCAAAAAAATGGCAGGCGATTATGGAAGAACGCGCTCTGGTTTTAAGAACATAATGTCGAAACTAGGATTGGGAGAAGGTGGGTTCTAATCAGGTTTCAGTGCGCTTGGCATGAGCTAACAAAAATAGGTGGAATCCTTGGTAGGTCATTAAAATATAAAGGTAAACTTTCGTTACTTAAGGGGGCTAAGTTAGCAAAAAGGATTTTACAGTGTATAATCCCGCGCCTGTAGATCGACCTCCCAAGGCATTGGATAGATTAATGATTGTGATTGTGGGGTGAGATGTGGGTTTTGGGAAGAAGTTTAAAGTTTTTGGTCACAAGGTTTTTGGCCATCATTAGGGAAAGGAGAAGAAAATGCGTAAAATTATTTCTGTAGTTGGTGCTGTGTTGTTGGCTACCACTATTAATGTTCATGCGAATGAAGGTATATATTTAGGACCGTCTCTCACCGGCTATTATTTGGATAGTGATCGTTATATAGGCGGTGACGAGGAAGCCATAGTCGGCGGCTTGAACCTGGGCTATCGTTTTTTCAACGACTGGGCTTTGGAACTGGGTGTCGGTACTGAGATTGCGAACTCTGATCTAGAGCTTGCGAAACTCGATTTTTACTACTGGTTTGGTGAGGATACTGAGAGCTGGCGCCCTTACTTTACGATGGGTGTTGTGTATTACGAGCAGGATGTTGGCTCGTCTGGTCCAACTTTGAATCCTGACCAAAAGTATACTCACCAGGGTAGCGTCGGTCTTGGACTGTCCAAAATGCTGGACACCCATTGGGAATTCCGTGGTGATGTTCGCTTCCTTCATCAGGTAAGGGAAGGACACGAAGGTATTAACGATGGCGCTGTAAACCTGGCGCTTAATTACTACTTCAATACACCTACCGTCGCGCCTGTTATTGTCGAAGCCGTGCCAGAGCCGGAATTTGCCCCAGAGCCTGAGGCAGTGCCAGAAACTCGCGCCATTACGGTACGATTGAATGTTGAATTTGAATTTGATAAAGCTGTTGTGCTAGCTGTCTATGGTGATGAGCTAGAAGCTGTGGCCAATGCTATGAAGGTTCATGAAGACATTGAGCTGGTTCTAGAAGGGCACACCGACTCAATAGGTGGCGATGACTATAACCAGGGTCTGTCGGAACGCCGTGTTGTTGCCGTTGAAGCTAAGTTAGCGGAAGACTACGGAATAAACCCAGATCGCATTTCAACTGTAGGCTATGGCGAAAGTCGTCCAATAGCTGATAACGCTACCGATGAGGGCCGTGCGCGCAATCGACGTGTTATTGGAGAAATGACTTATTCTGAAGTGGTGATCGACTAATCAGTCCAGATTTTCTTAGTCTAGAGCATGATCAGGGCCTTACTCAGGGCCAGGGTCTAGAAGAAAACGGCATTTAAAGATGCCGTTTTTTTTTTGGTTTTTCTATAGGCTTGGTGATCGAGATATTACCAGCCTGGTGACTTAAGTTCGGTAACCTAGGCCCGGTAACCCAGGCCCGGTAATCTAATACCGGTAACCTAAGACCGGAGACAAACATTTAATCAGGCAAGAAAGATTATCAATAGTTGGCATGAGAAATGAGCACAACACTCTATTGGCATGATTACGAAACAACCGGTGTCGATCCCGCTCGGGATCGACCTTTACAGTTTGCTGGTGTCAGAACCAATCCAGATCTGAATATTATTGGCGAGCCAGTCACCCATTATTGTCTGCCACCCCTCGATCGCCTACCTCATCCCCAGGCTTGCCTGGTTACCGGTTTAACCCCTCAATTTGTTATGGAGAAGGGGCGACCGGAACCAGAATTTATGGCAGCTATTCATCGAGAACTAGCAAAGCCGGGCACCTGCGGGGTCGGCTATAACAGTATGCGTTTTGATGACGAGGTGACTCGCTTCGCCCTGTATCGCAATTTTTATGATCCCTATGAACGAGAGTGGAAGAACGGTAATTCCCGCTGGGACATTATCGATATGCTGCGGCTGACCCGGGCATTGCGGCCAGGGGGGATTGAGTGGCCCGACCACGAAGACGGCGCGCCGAGCTTTCGGCTTGAGGATCTGACCGCTGCGAATGGATTAGAGCACGGTGCTGCTCATGACGCTTTGTCCGATGTTTACGCCACCATCGGGGTGGCTAAATTGGTAAAAACCAGCCAGCCAAAATTGTACGACTATGTTTATGGTAACCGCTCAAAGCAACAAGTTGCCTCGCTGATTAATTTGGCTGAACGTAAGCCCTTCCTGCACGTATCTTCTCGCTTGCCCCGTGATAATGCTTATCTGGCGATTATGATGCCGCTGTGTGCCCATCCGACAAACAGCAACGCTATTGTGGCGGTCAATTTGATGGCTGATCCTGACGTTTTACTGACGCTAGATAGCGATACCTTGCGGGAGCGGCTATTCACGCCGACTGCGGAATTACCGACTGGTACCGAAAGGGTGGCCTTGAAAGGCATACACCTGAATCGCTGCCCGGTGGTGGCGACCACTAAGCTGCTCGATAGACCTGCGGCCCAGCGCCTGGGCATCGATCTTGGTCGTTGTGAGGCGAATTATCGTCTCTTGCTTAGTCATGACCTCAGAGAAAAGATCCAGGCAGTATTTGCCAACGCAGAATATGAAGATGCCAGGGATGCCGAGTCAGCACTCTACGAGGGCTTTTTACCGGATACAGATCGTCCATTGCTCGCCCGTGTTCGCGCGCAAGGTCCAGATAAACTGGCTGGTAGCGATATTGAGTTTCACGATGAACGTTATCGGGAGTTGCTGTTTCGCTATCGTGCCCGCTATGCGTCAGAAACACTGACTTCAATTGAAAGCGATCGCTGGTCTGTATTACGCCATCAATGGTTACGGGGTGACACGCCGGGCTTATTGAATATTGGCGCTTATAATAAGGAACTTGATGAGCTGGGAAGGCGACCCGAAAATAATGACAGCGATAAAGCCGTGTTGCAGGCCTTACGCGAGTGGGGTACGTACCTGATCAACGAATCTTAATGATGCTTACTGCATCCCTCGCTGGTTGCGGCCTCAGAAAAGCGATAAAATTACGTCCTCTTAAATAACAGGCTATACAGTGGATTTTCCCGGCGCACATATCCTGTCTATTCAGCAATTTCAGCGTGAAGATATCGAACGCGTATTCCGTACCGCAGATCGGATGGAACCCTACGCTCAAAGAACCAAATTAACCCGAGTGCTTGAAGGTGCCATTCTGGGCAATATGTTTTTTGAGGCCAGTACCCGGACTCGTATCAGTTTTGGTTCGGCCTTTAATCTGCTCGGCGGCGAAGTCCGCGAATCGGTAGGTATGGACAGCTCATCTCTGATTAAAGGAGAATCGCTGGAAGATACCGCGCGGGTTCTGTCCGGCTTTAGTGATGTGATTTGTATGCGCCATCCTGAGGCGGGTTCAGTGGCTAAATTTGCTTCGGCAAGTCGGGTGCCCGTGCTCAATGGTGGTGATGGCAGTAACGAACATCCCAGCCAGGCCTTGCTCGATTTGTACACCATAGAGAAAGAGCTGTTGGCGCGAGGTCGGGGTATCGATGACCTGCGTATCGCCATGGTGGGAGATTTGAAGCACGGCCGCACCGTCCACTCCCTGAGTAAATTGCTATCCCTGTTCAGAAATATCCGGGTGGTTTTGGTGTCACCCACCGAGCTTGCCATGCCCGAAGAGCTGGTTGAATTATTGAAAGTAGCCGGGCATCAGGTAACGGTGACTGAGAGTCTAGAAGCCAGTATTGCCGATGTGGATATTGTTTATTCGACACGAATCCAGGAAGAACGTTTTTCTGACCGAGCTGAAGCCGATCTCTACCGGGGGCGCTTCAGGCTCAATCAGGCCATTTATACCAAACACTGTGATCCAAATACCGTCATCATGCACCCATTGCCACGGGATTCACGAGCCGAGGCCAACGAGCTGGACAGTGATCTCGATGCAAACCCCAACCTGGCGATATTCCGCCAGACCGATAATGGCCTGCTGGTCAGGATGGCGCTGTTTGCACTGATTCTTGACGTTACTCAACTGCTTGAAAAATATGAACAGCCCATCCCCTGGCACAACTCTCGTGATCCCCGGCTCAAGCCTTTAGATGACCAGGCTTAATCTTGTTTGATTCTGGATATTTAAGCGGCAGGTATTCGATGATGATCAAATTCCATGTTCGCCTGCGGAACCTTAACTGATGAGCATCGAAGATAAGGCCTTTAATTTTGAAGAGATACGCCCCTATCGAGATGATGAAATAGCGATGGTGGTGGCGCGCCTGGTCGATGATCAGGAATTTATTGCGACCCTCGCGCACATGAAGTTTCCACGCTTGATGGATCGGCTTCCGCGCTTGTTAAAGCCTGTGATTTCTCGCTTTATCCACCGAGCGGTTCACAGGGTCTTGGGTCGGGAGTTTGGTCATCTTCATAGTGTCAGACAGTGTCAGGAGTTGATTGCTGAACAATTGGGTGCGCTGCTTGATCGGGTTGCCGATGGCATTACCGTCACGGGGCTCGATAAGTTAGCTACCCCTCTAAATTCAAGCCCAGGCAGTACAAAAGCTTATTTATTTGTCTGCAATCACCGGGATATCGCTATGGATCCGGCGATGGTTAATTTTGCGCTCAATGAATGTGGTATGGATACGACGCGCATTGCCATCGGCGATAACTTACTGACCAAGCCTTTTACCTCCGACCTTATGAGGCTTAACAAGAGTTTTATCGTCAAACGTTCTGCCACCGCCCGAAGAGAAAAACTGGCTGCCCTAAAAGAGCTATCCGCTTATATTCATCACTCGCTGAATGTCGATAAACAATCTATCTGGATAGCGCAGCGAGAGGGTCGCGCTAAAGATGGTATTGATGGTACTGAAACGGCATTGTTGAAAATGCTGGTCTTGAACAAAGCCCGTGAACAGAGTTTTGGTGAGGCCTTTGCCGAGCTGCATATTATCCCTGTTGCCATATCCTATGAATGGGATCCCTGTGATGAGGCCAAGGCCAAAGAGCTTTGCGCCCTTGGAACTGAAGGCAGTTACATAAAAGCTGAGCATGAGGATATCGATAGTATCTACCAGGGAATCGTCGGTGAAAAAGGTCATATTGAGGTTGTTTTTGGCGATGAGTTGACGGGGCCGTATAGTGATGCCGGTGTAGCGGCAGCAGCCATCGATCGACAAATCACGGCCAATTATCGTTTGCAGGCTAGTCATCTAATCGCCTATGAGCAGTTGCACGGAGAAAGTCCTAATATTCTGCCGTGGAAGCAAGCTTTGGGTGATGTCGACTGGGCTGCCAAGCGGGGGCAATTACAGAAACGCTTGTCCAATTTATCCGCCGAGCAGAAAAAAATTATGCTCGCCGCTTATGCCAACCCAGTTAAATGTCGTCTGGAGGCCGAAGGTGGGGCGCATGTTGGGCTAGGGTTAGGGCTTAACGGGTTAAAGGCTTAGCGGGTGCTAAGCGAAGAGCTCAAAGCCACCATCCAGGATGGTTATCGCGCCTTTCTGAAAACCAAAGACTTCCGCGCACGTCTCGGTCAGAAACAAATGGTGGGCCGCATTGCGTCGTTTCTCGGTTCGATAGAATCAGATGCTGAAGGCCTCAGAACCTCTGGCAATGGTGCCATCGTTATCGAAGCCGGAACGGGTACCGGTAAAACCGCCTCCTACTTGTTATCAGTATTGCCCATAGCCCATGAGCTGGGCAAGAAAGTGGTTATCGCCACCGGGACTGTCGCTCTCCAGGGGCAGTTAGCGGAACGAGATATTCCCGATGTGATGGCCGCTACCGGCTGGGATTACAGCTGTGCATTGGCGAAGGGGCGGGGGCGTTATCTGTGTCCTTTGCGTTTGCAGCAAAATCAGGATGGGCTGGCGGCCAATCAAGCTGGGCTTAAGTTGTACGAGGATGAGATTAGCCTTCGTCCCGATGCGGACAACCGCGCGATATTGGAGCAAATGACCACGGCACTTGCCGAAGATCAGTGGAATGGTGATCGAGACAGTTGGTCGAAAACCATACCCGACTTAACCTGGCAGGCGCTTACGGTTGATCGCAATCAGTGTTTGAGTTTTCGCTGCCGAATGTTCAGTGAATGCTGTTTTTTTCAGGCCCGGGCCGCGATGGATGATGCCGATTGTATCGTTGCTAATCA
>JAHRWI010000123.1 GCA_019090225.1 Porticoccaceae bacterium | reverse complement strand
TGATGCGCTTTCCTTCGGTGAGTATGGTGCGTTTTCTCGAGTGTCCCGCCAATGGCGGTATGGAATGGCGCGGCGCGCAGATGGATAAACTTCAATTTACCCACGGCATGTTGTCCTGCTGCGAGTGGACGGGTGTATTGTTATCGACCTTGCTTGAAGAGGTCGGCGTTGAAAAAGGCGCAAGCTGGATTCTGGCTGAGGGCGCTGACGGCGCGCACATGAGCCGCAGTATCCCCATGGAAAAAGCTCTGGACGACGCCCTGGTCGTCTTCGCCCAGAATGGTGAAGCGCTAAGACCGGAGCAAGGTTATCCGGTGCGGCTGTTGAACCCAGGCTGGGAAGGCAACACCAGCATCAAATGGTTGCGGCGCCTGGAGGTTGGCAACAAACCCTGGCATCACCGCGAAGAAACCTCCAAATACACAGATCTTATGCCCGACGGTAAGGCCCGAGAATTCACCTATGTTCAGGAATGTAACTCCGTGGTCACCTTCCCCTGTCCGGAAAAACCCCTCGCTAAACCGGGCAGATACTTTGTCGAGGGCCTGGCCTGGTCAGGTCGTGGCCGCATTCGCCATGTGGATGTTTCCTTTGACGGTGGCGTCACCTGGCGCGAGGCCCGCTTTACTAGCGAAGTGACCCCCAGAGCTTTGACCCGCTTTGGTCTCGAATGGGACTGGGACGGCTCCCCGGCCTTGATTCAAAGCCGGGCAGTGGATGACACCGACTATGTACAACCAACCTTGGGTCAGTTAAAAGCCGTACGGGGCACCAACTCTATCTATCATAAGAATGGCATCCACACCTGGAAGGTTTCGGCCAATGGCGGGGTGAGCAATGTACAAATTTCGTAGTTTGGCTCGGTGGTTTGTTCTGTCATTGACATTCTCGTTGTTAGTGCTGACTGGGGCCTGCTCGCAAGACTCCTCTCAAAACGCTTCTCTAGACGAAACGGCAGAACCTCAAACCACAGAGCAGTCTGATCCCCTGGCGGCTTACGATAGTTCCCGCATTGGCCATTACGGCTACGGCTCACCGGCCAGTGAAGCCCAGATTGCAGGCTGGGATATCGATATTCGACCCGACGGTAAAGGTCTCCCCGACGGTAGCGGCTCAGTAGAAGATGGCGAATACCTCTACGAAGATAAATGCGCCCAATGCCACGGTACCTTTGGTGAAGGTGAAGGTCGCTTTCCTGTTTTGGCCGGTGGCCAGGGCAGCCTGGAAGAAGCCCGCCCCACCAAAACAGTGGGCAGCTATTGGCCTTACACAAGCACTTTGTATGACTACATTTACCGTGCCATGCCCTTTACTCAGCCGGAATCTCTATCACCGGATGAGACCTATGCCCTCACCGCTTACGTGCTTTATCTGAATGATCTGGTGGGAGATGATTTTGTGCTCAACCGAGAAACCCTGGCCGATGTACAGATGCCTAATGCCGGCAACTTTGTACCCGACCCCCGGCCCGATGTCGCCAATGAGCGTTGCATGGAAAACTGTCGTGACCCCAAAGCCATTGTGATTCTGTCTGAAGCAGCCCCTGCTGTGGATGAGACAAGTGATAGAGCTAGCGGCAGCGGGGAGGCAGGCAATAGTCAGGCAAATATGGAAGTAACTGCAACACCAGCAAATCATCCCGGTCAGGAGACCTATCAGCAATATTGCAGCATCTGTCATGGTAGTGGCGTAGCGGGCGCACCGAAAGTTGGCGATGCCAGCAGCTGGACACCCAGGATTGAACAGGGCCTTGAGACCCTCGTCACCAACGCTATCAGCGGCATCTCATCAAACGCGGGCACGATGCCACCCAAAGGCGGCTTTGCTCAGCTCAGCGACGAGGAAGTGACTAAGGCCGTTAAATACATGGCGGAGGCCTCACAATGAAAATCGCATTTACTGTGTTGTTAACCATTGCGGCCATGATCAGCTATTCGGTAATGGCAGAAGAGCCCCTGGAGCAAACCTCCCCAATTGCGAATCCTCTCGAACAAGGCAAAGCGATCGCCTTTGATCGTAGTGTCGGCAACTGCCTCGCCTGTCATATGATTGATGACGGTGAGCTACCGGGTAATAGCGGCCCACCACTTTTGCAAATGAAGCTGCGCTTTCCTGATCGAGAGGTCTTGCGTGCCCAGGTCTGGGACGCCACGGTACGTAATCCCAACACGGTAATGCCGCCCTACGGCAAGCATAAAATCCTCAACGACAAGGAACTCGACCTGGTCGTGGATTATCTTTTGAGCTTGTAGCTACACAATTTTATGTATTTAGACTTAAACAATACTTGACCAATACTTGACCAATACTTAAACAAAGCAAATAACCAGCACAATGAATAGAACTCTACACAGAAGGAGTTAACCATGAAATCAAATAACGAGCTTGTAACCAAGGGTCCTCTCAGCACTAGCCTTGTGAGCAGAAGACAGTGGCTTGGGGGCATGTTAGCCCTCGGCGCTACAGCGCTGTTACCCGCACAGCTGTTCGCAGGCCTGGCAGCTTTTAACGCGACTGATACCGAGGTGGTACTCAATGAGCTGTTTAAAGGTTTGCCCATTGAAGAGAGCGATGCGGTTAATTTAAGAACCCCGGATATCGCCGAAAACGGTGCGGTGGTGCCGGTCACTGTATCCACCGATATCACCGGTGTCGAAAGCATCACCCTGGTAGTGGACGAAAACCCCAACCCCCTGTCTGCAAGTTTTACCCTGACCCCAGATGCCGTCCCGAATATTTCTTTTCGGGTCAAAATGGGCAAGAGTTCAACCGTTCGGGCACTGGTAAAAACCTCAGATAAAGTTTATATGGCAACGCGAGAAGTCAAAGTCACTATCGGCGGCTGCGGCGGCTAATGGGTGAAAAATCAACTCAAACAATTAAGCGTTAGCTCCTGGCTCAACTTAAAGATTAACTTTTAGTTCAGCTTTAAGGTTTACGTTTAGTCAGGCATCTAGCAGGGGAATGACCCCGCACCAGGAGAAATCATCATGGCAGCCAAAGTTAAAATACGCGGCAAGTTATCCGGCACTATCGCGAAAGTTAAACTATTAATTCCCCACCCCATGGAAACCGGCACTCGGCGGGACGCAGACGGCACTGTCATCCCGGCAAAATATATTGAGACAGTCACACTGTACAAAAATGGCCAGTTGGTGATGACCGCTAACTGGGGACAGTCGGTATCCAAAGACCCTTACCTGTCTTTCCAGGTCAATAACAGTGCCCCGGGCGATGTCATCAAAGTAGACTGGGTAGACAATATGAAAGAAACGGGTAGCGGTGAAATAACGCTCAAATAAAACCAGACAATTCATAGTCATTAACAGCGAGGAATTGTTTGTGTCTTTTAAAAAAGAACCTTGTAACTATTCTCTTACCAACAGCCCCGGCATTTCTATACCTGCCTTAATGAATTACTTGGCCATCGCCTGTGTTGTGACTATTCTCGGATACACAGGCCTGCAAAGCCCTCTGGCCTATGGCGATCCAACAGCGGATCGCCAGGCTATGCGAGCTCTCTATCAAAAACGTTTTCCCGATATTCCAGTGGAAGCTCATAAAGATGGTGTTTACGCCTTTGATCAGGATGCTCGGGAGCAATGGCTCGAACTCGAAGACTTTCCCCCTTATGAAATAGCCATCGATGAAGGTGAAGAACTTTTCAACACAGCCCTGGCTGATGGCGCCAGCTACAGCGATTGCTTTGGCGATGGAGCGGTAAAGGGCCAATATCCCTATTTTGACGAAAATCGATCAGAAGTGATCACACTTGAATTAGCCATCAACGATTGCCGTAGTCAACACGATGATCAACCTTTGGCCTATAACGGCCCTGAAATCGCTCGCGTTGCCGCCTATATTGCCTTTCTGTCCAGAGATCAGATTATTGCTGTTGCCGAACCCACCAGTCCAGCAGCATTAGCAGCTTACAACGATGGCAAACGCTTCTATAGCAGCCGCAAAGGTCAGCTCAACTTCGCCTGCAGCAGCTGTCATGTGCAACTGGCTGGCAAGCGCTTGCGCTCAGAACGACTGAGCGCATCCCTGGGCCATGTCACCCATTGGCCGGCCTACCGACTCAAATGGCAGGATGTCGGCAGCCTGCATCGGCGCTTTGCTCGCTGTAATCAGCAGGTACGTGCGGAACCCTTTGCCCAGCAAAGCCCCGAATACCGTAACCTCGAATACTTCCTCACTTACATCGCTAATGGCCTGCCGCTCAATGGCCCGGCCATAAGAAAGTAATCTTTACCGCTTCGGATAAACCTGGACTCTTGTAACCTGGACAAAGGCCCCCTGACATGAACTCCTCAAATAACAAAATAGGCAGTGCAATAGCGTTGGCATTGATGCTGATAGCGGGCTTGTTGCTATCAGCCTGTACTAAGCAGAGCCCAAATCACGACCCTGCTGCTCTGGCGAAAAACGCAGTCGATCAGGCACAAACAAAATACCAGGCATCTGAGCAAGCCGCTTATGCATGGGTGCCAGCCAAAGTCGCTTTAACCCTGGCGACAGGGGCCTTTGAAGCCGGTGATATGGAAACAGCTTTGATCGAAGCCGAGCGGGCCACCATGCTGACAGAAGCCTCACTGGCTCAGGCAAAAGTCGAACAAAATGCCTGGCTCGAACGCTTCCCAAAACCGCCAGCAAGCACAACTGAAACGCGAGAAAAGCCATGAACCGCCGGGAATTTCTCGATTTATTGTGGAAAACCAGCCTCACCGCTGGGCTCAGTGGTTGCGACGACCTGGGCAAACTCTCGGGGTCGGATTACTACGCGCTGACGCCCAAAGGTGATGCCCGCATTCTGCATATCACCGATACTCACGCCCAGCTGCTGCCCGTCCACTTTCGCGAACCCAACGTTAATATTGGCATTGGCAGCGCAAAGGGGCGCTTCCCTCATCTAGTTGGCAAAAACCTGCTCGCCGAATTTTCAACAGCTAGTGGCAAGACGGCCAGTGTCCGAGATATCCACGCCTACACCTACCTGGACTTCACTGAATCCGCTGAACAGTTTGGCAAGGTCGGTGGCTTCGCCTATTTAAAAACCTTAATCGACCGACTCAGCGGTGAGGCCAAAGGCGGCGCTCTTCTGCTCGACGGTGGCGATACCTGGCAGGGTTCCGGCACTGCCCTGTGGACCCGCGGCCAGGATATGGTCGGGGCCTGCAATTTGCTCGGCGTCGATGTGATGACTGGCCATTGGGAATTCACCTATAAAGATTCCGAAGTCCTGGATAATGCCCAACGCTTTAAGGGTGATTTCGTCGCCCAAAATATTAAAGCCACGGAAGATGCCCTGTTTGATGGCACCCCGGTTCACGATGAAGACAGCGGTCACGTGTTCCCACCTTATGTGGTTAAAACCCTCAATGGTAGGCGTATTGCAGTGATTGGCCAGGCCTTCCCCTATACACCCATTGCTA
>JAHRWI010000122.1 GCA_019090225.1 Porticoccaceae bacterium | reverse complement strand
GCGTGGGCAGCCGCGCAATCCGGCCAAATTGTTTGATACCTGGCTGTTCTCTCATGCTTGCATTCCTAGCCAAAGCGGCTGGATAAACGACACCGGACTACTGAACGTTGGGTAAGTGTATTCATTGCCGTATCGCGGTCTATGTTGCAACCTTTGCCTCAACATCGTCATCAATGATTTTTATAGGCTCAGCTTCTGTTGCTTGATAATATTCCGGATAATCCTGCTTAACCACCGGACTGCTGGCGCTCCAGGTATGGCAACCATTGATCATAAAAGGCGTGCCCGCTTCATCCTGACCGGCTATTTTGCCGCCCTCAGAGCGACCCATTAATTGTTTAGGGTACTCCCCCGACATGGTCTGAAAAGCCACTGTTGCGATTGGCCCCATTAATTCGGCCAGGTGGGTACAGCCCTCGACACCACCCACCGCTTCCCGCACCCGGCGGTTCCAGCCAGCACCGATTTTAATACCAACCAATTTTTGAAAATTAGACAGAATATCCGAACAGATCGTATAGGGTTGCACATCCATGACCGCTTCCACTTCGCACACTACCAAATCATGGTCGATGCTCATGCGGATGGCCATATCGTGAACCGGGTAACCGGAAGCCACATCGCCACGCCATTTGCTTTCGTAGGTGTAGGTTTTCTTGTCGCTAAAGTGCACTTCAATATCGAATAAGCCATCGTCACGATGATAACCACGCAAGTCAATATCGCGAGTGTGCAGGTGTTGACGGGCCTTGGGTGGAGATAAGGGCATAACTACTTTGCCTCAAATAATGTGGAGTGATTTTATCAGATAGAGATAGCCCTAACGCTGAGTTAGGGCTTTAAACCTCAGGTCTAGAAATGTAGCGCCTAAGAAACGTAGTACTTAAAAACGCAGTACCTGTGAAATGCAGCGCCTAAGGCGTCAACACCACGCGGCCCTGAACCTTGCCTTCATGCAGGCGAGCCAGCACTTCGTTAATAGCCTCCAGCGGCTGGGTCTCGATGTGCGGCGTGATCAAACCCAGGCGTGCCAGTTCGAGGACTTCTTTCAATTCAGAGCGGCTACCCCAGATACTACTAGTGACTTCGCATTCCAATGGCAGCTTCCAGAAGGAATAAGGCAGGGTGCCACCGGCAATGCCAACAACCACAATCTTACTGCCAATGGCGGCACTGGCTGCGGCGTTTTTTAAGGTGGCATCGTTACCGACAAAATCGACAATGGCATCCAGGCCTTCACCATCGGTGAGGGCTTTTACTTCGGCGCCAAGGTCATCACTCTTGCCGTCTATGGTGTGATGAGCACCCAGCTCTTTGGCCATAGTGAGTTTTTCTTCGCTGACATCAATGGCGAATAACTGGGTAGCGGGTGTCAGCGCTTTGGCAATTTGTATCGCCATGTGACCCAGGCCACCGACGCCGATGATGCCCAGGCGCTTACCTGGCCCCAATTTGGGTACCACTTTTTTGACTGCACGATAAGGTGTCAGCGCAGCGTCCGTCAGTGGTGCCGCAATGACCGGATCAAGGCCATTGAGTTTGACCAAATTACGAGGATGCTGAACCAGCAGTTTTTCGGCCCAGCCGCCATCGACCATGACACCAGGATAAATCGGGTTCTGGCAAAGGTTTTCTTCCTGACGCTCACAGAGCTTACAAACCCCGCAACCCCAGGCACCGAATATCGCCACACCATCACCGGGCACGACTTCAGTTACCAGGCTACCGACTTTTTCGACAATGCCTGCATTCTCGTGACCCAGGGTAATGGGTTTTTGCCTGACACCGACTTCGCCATCGATAACATGTAAATCGGAATGGCAAACACCGGCACCGGAAATTTTCACCAATATATCCGTCGGTCCGACTTCCGGCTCCGGTACATCTTCTATGGTAATAGGCTTGCCAACTTCATAAAAACGCGTGGCTTTCATAGTTTTTCCTTTGTTTTTTTAACAGGCATCCGCTTACAAAACGGACTAAATTTTTAACTGGTAACGATCGCCATCCGGGACGATATAACCCGCCGTCGGTGGTGCGAAATGGGTGCCGATGACCAGCACGGGCTTATCGACATAATGAGCGTAAAAATCCCAGCGGGTTTGAATCGCCTCTTTGGCATTGTAGTCGGCGAAGCAGGGCCACTCGGGCCTGGCCAACTGACAGGGATGATGAGTCATGTCGCCAGTGATCACAGCATCTTCGCCCTTTGATCCAATACGCACACTGATATGCCCGGCGGTGTGGCCGTGGGTCGGCTCGAACCAGACCTCGTCGTTAACCCGGTGATCGCTATCGACCAGATCGGCAAGACCGGCATCGATAATCGGTTGCACGGAATCCTGAATCACCGGGCCAAAGTGCTCTTCATCCGGCTCGTCCTTCCAGCTTTCCCATTCGGTGCGGCCAAACAAATAGCGCGCATTGGGAAAGGTCGGCACCCACTTATCATCTACCAACATGGTGTTCCAACCGACATGATCGACATGAAGGTGGGTACATATCACGTAATCAATGCTTTCGCGGGGGAAACCCGCAGCGGCCAGATCTTTCAGAAATGGCCCGTCGCGCATGGCCCAGGCCTGGGTGGTGCGGTCTTTATCATTGCCAAGGCAGGTATCAACCATAATCCGCAGGCCCTGAGTTTCAATAATCAGGGCGTGGATGGACATCTTCAGCCAACCTTTTTCATTGACGAAATTGGGCGTTAACCAGGGAATTTCGGCAAGACTTTCTGGAGTCGCATCGGGCAATACAAACTTACCCGGCACCGGTGAATCTTCTTCGATAATTTTGGTGATTTTTACATCACCTATTTGCCAATCAGCCATTTTCAATTCTCCTTATCTCTGCCCTTTCGCTTACTAGAGCTTATTCTTTTAAAGCCCTAAGCGTTACGAATCCAGAAACCACCATCTACCGGCATGATCACACCGGTCATAAATGAGGCTGAGGGCAGTGCAAAATTAAAGGTCCCGTGAGCCACTTCTTCAGGATCGCCATAACGACGTACAGCGACTCTGCGTCGGCCAAAAGTGGCTTTGTCTTTGTCCTCGATAAATTCGGTGAGCGAGGTATTAATCGGTCCCGGGCAAATACAATTAGCAGTGATACCTTCTTTACCTAGCTCGACGGCCATAGATTTAGTAAGGCCTACCACAGCATGCTTGGCAGCGGTATAAGGGCCGCCATTGGGGGTAGCGCCAAGCCCTTCGGTGGAGGCGATATTGATAATACGGCCATGTTCTGCTTTTCTGAGCATGGGCAGTGAAGCGCGCACTAATCGGTGTACGGAGTTAATCAATACGTCCATACCGAACTGCCATTTCTCCTCATATTTTTCACTATCGAGCTTAACAAAGATCCCAACACCGGCATTATTTACCAGAATATCCAGACGCCCCCATTCCTGGCCGATAGCCTCGGTGACATCGATAATCTGCTGGGGATCGGCAACATCCAGCGCCCAGGCTTTGGCAATACCACCGGCATCGCGAATTTCTTGAGCCACCGTTTCAGCCTGATCGCCGTTCAGGTCAGTGACGGCCACTTTGGCGCCTTCGTCAGCGAATAAATACGCCGTGGCGCGGCCCATACCGCTGGCTGCCCCGGTAATATGGACCACACTTCCTTCTACAGATCGGCTGAGTTTGCTTAATCGTGCCATGAACTTTTCCTTTAATAATCTTTAATTAAATGTGGGGCGGCGTCACATCCACCGCCCGAAAACCAACAATTGCGATAATTGACTAATGTGCTAATGGATCAATGATCTAAATAATCAGGCGACTTTTGCTGCCAAAACACCCGGATCAGCAGCCTGTAGTACCGGTAGACATTTTTCGGCAAATAGTTTCATCTGACTATGCACCATATCGTAGGGTAGACCAGCGAACGAGAAGGACACATTAAAGGTCACGGGACCGGCCATTTCCTGAATCGCATTCATTTGATCGATACATTCCTGAGGGGTGCCGAAAATCTGGTTATCTACATAGAGGTTTTCCATTGATGCTGCGCTGCGATCACGCATCACACCGGCGGATTTGGCGTAGAACTCGTAGCCTTTTACGCCTTCAAAGTGGGTGCCGTCCATTTCATAGTGGCGCAAGGCCGATATCCAGTAATCGGTCATGTATTTATGAGCCAGTTCCCGCGCCTTATCACCATCTTCGTCGACCATCACAAAGACATTGGCAACGATGGGCGGTGCCTCGCGACCATGATGCTCACGAAAGGCATCGCGATACACGTGGCAATCCTTGGCTCGCTGCTTCCACGGAGAGATGGCGAATACCATCATGCCTAAACCCATTCTGGCGATCACTTCTGCGGTCTCGGGGGACTGGCAGGTGACGTAGGTGCGATCCAGATAAGGCCCCATGGGCTTGGGGCGGATATCTCGGGAAGCCTGTTTAAAGTATTTGCCGTCGAACTCTTTGGCTTTGCCAGTTTCGAGCATATCGAGAACCATCTCGGCTGATTCTTCAAAAATGCCGCGCGAATCATTCATGTCGACACCAAAACCGTCGTACTCAACACGGCCAATGCCACGACCAATGCCCAATAACAAACGTCGATCACAGAGGTTATCCAGCATTGCTACATCGGTGGCGATGCGTAAGGGGTCTTTGTGCCATGGAATGATAATTGCGCCAGTGCCGAGTTTTATTTTCTCGGTTTTACCCGCGAGATAGGACAGCATCTCGACGGGGTTCGGGCATAGCGTGTAATCAGTAAAGTGGTGCTCAACCGCCCAGATAGAATCAAAACCCAGTGGTTCGGCCATCTCGCAGACGCCGAGCTCTTTTTTGTACATATCATAATCATCCATGGGCAGGTTGGGATGATTTTGGAACAACATCAATACACCGATATCCATAACGCTCTCCTCATTTAAAATTAAATAGTTGAAGTAATAGAATGTATAGGTCACAAATTTTGAGTCGCTATCTTTACACAGCCTCTGTGCCGTGGACAAATAGATTGTGCCGTGGACGAATATAAATCCGCTGTGCGTAGTTCATTATCGCTTTAAAAGTGATCTGTATTAGCATCTCTAACATATGTGCCTTACTGGCCCTCGGCCCTCGCCTTTTCCTTACAAAGCCTCTATATTTGTCAAGGTGTTGAACTAACTGCCTTAAGGGTTCGACTTCATGGATCTGAGTCGGTTTATCAACACGTTTTTATATTTCTAATCAATCATGTCTAACCAATTATTACTAACAAACCGGAGAATTGATCAATGGGTGCTTTAGACGGAAAAGTTGCAATTATTACTGGCGCTGCACGTGGACAGGGCCTGGCTGAAGCCAGACTATTTGCCGAGCGTGGCGCCAAGGTGATGCTCACCGATGTGCTGGATGAGGAGGGCGAAAAAGCAGCTGCATCCATCGGATCTTCGGCGGCTTATATAAGCCTTGATGTCACCAATGAACAGAGCTGGAGCAATGTTGTTGCAGCCACCGTCGAGAAATTCGGCAAGCTTAATGTACTGGTGAATAACGCTGGAATTATCACCCCCGCAGCGGAAACCCATGAAACATCATTGGAAACTTACAACAAAGTCATCAACGTTAATCAGGTCGGTGTCCTGTCTCTTATACACATCTGACGCTGCGACGACTAGTC
>JAHRWI010000121.1 GCA_019090225.1 Porticoccaceae bacterium | reverse complement strand
TTAGTATGTGGTGATACAGTGAAGTACTTCCATTGCCAGTACAGCAAGTGTCAAACAGGCAACACTCTAAAATTATTACAGCCTTGGAGGAAATTTTTTATTTGCCGATACAAAAACTCGAAAAAATCTCGCCTAACAAATCATCGCTAGTCATTACCCCGGTAATTTGTCCTAGATAGTCCTGCGCCAGGCGTAGATCTTCAGCAATTAATTCACCTCCAGGGTTACCTCCTTTGAGCTGCTGCAAGGCATTCACCAAACAATATTGGGTGCTTTCTAAGGCAACGATATGTCGCCGCCGAGCGCTATAGGTACCTTCTGTTTGACCAGAAAACCCAGCGATAGCTTTTAAGTGGGCCCGCAAATCATCCATGCCATAGCCTGTTAATGCAGAAACTGAAATAACACCCTTCCCCTTGCTTTCAAAGCTACAGTCGTCACCTAGCAAATCGGTTTTATTCACCACCACCGTCACGTTATTCCGGTCACCAAAACGTTGGCGATATTCTGGCCAAATATCTGCTTCATGCTCATCAAAGACTCTGCTATCAACTACCCAAAGCACGCTATCGGCTTCCGATATTTGCTCCCAGGCTCGCCCAATACCCGCCTGTTCAACCAGGTCAATGCTGTCTCGGAGGCCTGCGGTATCAACTATATGCAGCGGCAAGCCATCTATATTTATTTGCTCCTTCAAAACATCTCGGGTTGTTCCTGGGATATCAGTGACTATTGCCCGGTCAACGCCGGAGAGTGCGTTCAGCAAGCTAGACTTGCCGGCATTAGGTCGACCCGCTATAACAACCGTCATTCCCTCCCTCAACAAAACACCTTGGTTGGCTTTACTAAGCAGCTCTTTTATTCTGGCTATAAGCTCATCCAGATCAGCTTCCACCTTACCGTCACTAAGAAAATCTAGCTCTTCTTCTGGGAAATCTATGGCCGCCTCGACATAAACTCTTAAATGGGTGAGAGCAGCCAACAAATCTTGAATAAGTTTTGAAAAGTCTCCTTTTAGCGTTCGAACTGCTCCCCGCGCAGCTTCTTCTGTCACCGCATCTATGAGATCAGCAATTGCTTCAGCCTGAGCTAAATCTAACTTGTCGTTCAAAAAGGCCCGTTCACTGAACTCTCCAGGCCGGGCCTGACGAGCACCCAAATTGATAATCCTTTGTAACAACAGATCCAATACCACCGGGCTACCGTGGGCGTGTAGCTCCAGGGTTTCCTCTCCCGTAAAGGATCCAGGTGCTGGAAAATATAGCGCCAGACCCCGGTCTATCTCTCGACTATCAGAATCTAAAAAAGGCGTAAATATCGCCTTTCTTGGCGATGGCTTTGTTGCCAGAAGGTGTGTGAAAAACAGGTCCAGGTTGCCACCACAGACACGAATGATCCCTACGCCACCTCGACCGGGTGGCGTAATAATCGCAGCTATCGTATCTGTGTGGTTTTTAACCACAGAGCCTCTGTTTTTTCAGTATTAATAGCGTCTTCCTGAAGAAGCTTTATATAGGCGGGTTTTACTCTTTAATTATTTTTCTCGTAATTGTCCATTGTTGAGCAATAGATAAAACACTGTTTGCTGTCCAGTACAAAACCAGCCCAGCGGGGAAAAACATAAAGAAAAAACTGAAGGCCACTGGCATGATCTTCATAACTTTTGCCTGCATTGGGTCAGGCGGTGCGGGCTGCAAGGTTTGCAGGACGAACATACTCAAACCATTCAAAATCGGTAATACGTAGTAGGGGTCTTTTATAGAAAGATCCGTAATCCAGAAAATCCACGGCGCGTGACGTAATTCTACGCTTTCATTCAAGACCCAGTACAAAGCAATAAAAACTGGCATTTGAATCAACATAGGGAAGCAGCCACCAACCGGGTTAACTTTTTCCTTTTTGTACATCGCCATGGTTTCCTGAGACAACTTTTGCCGGTCGTCACCATATAACTCTTTTAAGCGAACCATTTCTGGCTGGAGTTTCCTCATCCGCGCCATGGAACGATAGCTGGCTGCTGACAGGGGGAAGAATAGGAGCTTAACAATCACCGTCAATATCAGGATCGACCAACCCCAGTTTTGAACAATGTTATGAATAAATTCCAGACCAGCAAATAGCGGTTTAGCTACCCACCACAACCAGCCGTAATCGATCGTCAAATCTAGATAGGGTGAAATATCCCCCATTCGGTGTTGATCTTTTGGGCCCACGTAAAAACTCGCTTTTATCAACCCTTCCTGTCGAGCTCCAACTTCAGTAGCCGGGCCGGTGAAACCAGCTGCATAAAGATCCTGACCGCCGAGTTTCCTCAATTGAAAACTATTGATTTGTTGTTGATCAGGCACCCAGGCACTAACAAAGTAATGCTGAACCATCGCAACCCAACCACCTAGTTTTTCTGCCTTAAAGGACTCCTCCTCAAGGTCTCCAAAATCCAGTTTTTTATAGTTAGTTTCTTCCGTTGTGACCGCCATACCCAAATAAGGTCGTGGCCCCATAGCATTTGCAGTATCTGGTTTAGCGCTATCTCTTTGTACCTGACCAAACAAATGGGCTTGCCAGGCAGCATCCGTACGATTGTCAATTTTATAGGCAATATCAATCAAGTAATCACTACGTTTAAAAGTGTAGCTTTTAGTGATGGACACGCCCTCTTGCTCTAAACTCAGATCGACGACCACTTGCTCGTCACCTTCCTCGAGAACAAAACGGTTTTGCGCAACCTTGAAGTGAGGCCGCTCCCCCTGGCTATCTGTGCCATTGCGGCCGATCAAACCACTCTGAGCAATATAGGTTTGATTTTGAGTGCGGTTAAGTATGACAAACGGTTTGCCATCAGCATCCAGAGATGACAAATACTGTCGCAGAGCCGCTCGGACGATATCACCACCAACAGCATCTATGGTTATATCAAGAACATCGGTTTGTATAGTGATAAGTCGGCTATCACTAGCTCTCGAGTCCAATTGTACTTCGGGTTTCAACGATTCCGTCAACTGAGGTATCGCAGAGTCTAAAACAGATATATCTTGCTGATTTTTCTCTACAACAGGTACGTCTTCACCAGGTATCAACAAAACCTCGTCACTCAAGGTCGGCGCTGCTGGCCGGTTAGTTTCCTTAAATTCATTCCATTGTATAAACAGAAAACCAAATACTAAAACTATTGCGGCTATAAGACCGCTGCGTTGCCAATCCATCATTAAATTAGCCTGTAACGTTAGGTTCTGAAGGTTTATGTTTTACTTCTGGCACCGGATCACACCCTCCAGGGTGAAACGGCTGGCACTTACCAATACGTGCCAAGGTTAAATAGCTGCCTTTTATAGCACCATGGCGCAACAGACTTTCTACGGCATATTGGGAGCAAGTTGGATAAAACCGACAGTGCCTGCCAAGAAAAGGACTTAACAAATATTGGTACGTTTTTATCAGGGCTACTAATAGTTTAGCGATCATCTATTTAGATCTCTCGAGCATCGTGACCGAGTTTAATCCACGCTTTGTTTAATATCTCAGTTATGTTCGTATTTGGGTCGTCCAAACCCCGTCGAGCGAGGAAAATGACATCTATCGCCGGTAAATCCCTGTGTTGATGCCGAAACGTTTCCCGAGCCTGGCGTTTCACACGGTTTCTGTTCACCGCTAACCCTATGTTTTTTTTACCAATAATCAAGCCCAAGCGAGCACGCCCAAGCTCATTAGGACGAGCTAGCACTAAAAAGTTGCGATGGGAGACCCGGAACGGGGCCTTATCAAAGACCTGTTGAAATATTCGCTGAGTAAGCAAGCGCTTATTTTTGCCAAAAGTCTCTTTAGGCACAAACAATATAGAAGAAACTTGTTTCTTCTATCCGCTAGGCTGCCAGTCGTTTACGACCTTTTGCTCGACGGCGGTTAATAAGCTGACGACCATTTTTAGTGGCCATCCGCGAGCGAAAACCATGGGTGCGTTTTCGTTTAAGTACACTCGGTTGAAACGTTCTTTTCATGACTTATTAGTCCGTCAGCTAGCGAGGTTACAGTGACTGATATAGCAATCCTGTAACGATCCTGTCAAAGGGTCGGCGATTCTAAAGAAAAACACGCTGTCTCGCAATGGATTAAGCTTAATAACTTACCCACTGCTTGTACAAAGTTTATACTTTTTAGTGGGTAAGCCTGTTGGTAATCTACAAATTAATTGGGGGTAAGTTCGTCCATTATGGTTGGTCTGATGTTTTAAAAATAAGCCGTGTATAAAACGATCTTTAATCAACAGGGTTTCACAAACCTAT
>JAHRWI010000120.1 GCA_019090225.1 Porticoccaceae bacterium | reverse complement strand
CTGACCTTATTGATGCCAATATCGAGAACTCCAATCTTGTGGGCAATTTATTGATTGATGATGGGGTAACAACACAAGGCGATCAGTCAGCAACTTTGCTGGAAGAAAATCTTGAGCTGATAATTCCTGTAATTCAGCCGCTAAAGGACGAGAGTGATGCCGAAGCATCGCAGCACTTAACAGATGATTCTGGTTTGCTGGCGGCTTTGCTTGCCGATAAAAATTATCAGGCAGCTATCGCTGAATTTGAGCGTTTGGATGATAGCGGTGGCCTGGATCAAACGACCCTGGATGGTGTTGTTGATGCCTATCATCGGGAAGCATCGCAGGCTTTTCGTCGCCAGGAATTAGATACAGCCATAGAATTATGGGGCAAAGTCATGGCAATAAACCCAGATCACGCCCATGCGAGTAATAGCTTGATGCAAGCCCAGGAACTTAAAGAAAAGCTCGAGCGTCTCGAATAAGATGCCCTATTGCAGTGCAGTAATATCGTCCATTAATGTCCGCAATGGAGCGGAGTAAGGGCTCCTATGGCTAATAAAATGGCAAAGCTATTGAGCGAGCTGAAACGACGCAAGGTTATTAACACGATAGTTCTCTATATAGTCGTCAGCTGGGTTGTGCTCCAGGTTATTTCGATTGTCTTTCCTATAGTCGGTGATGAAGAGCAGTATTTTTATGTGTTCTTGTCCTTATTTATCCTGGGCTTCCCCATTGTCGTTTTGATCTCATGGTTTTATCAAGTGACGCCACGAGGCTTCGTCCGCGCTACTCCCTTTGTCGAACGCCGACGCTTAGATAATATTGCACCGCACCTGGATAGGCGTCTGAGCTTAAAGAAGCGTGATAATAAGGGGCTGCTCGCGGGTAGTGGATGGTTTATCAATGCCGAAATGGGGCCGGTTGAAGGGCTCGAATACCCAATCAACAGCACCACTGTTGTGGGACGGGCTATCGAATGCGATATTACCTTACAACGCTCTTACATTTCCCGCGAGCAGGCTAAATTAGCTCTGGCTGAGGGCGGGTTAACTATTGAGGATATGGGTTCATCAAATGGCACTTATGTTAACGGTGTTGCTATTGAAGGCGAAAAAACTCTCCAGCATGGTGATGAGATAAGTTTTAAAGACGTCATATTCAGGGTCAGAGAAGACCGGTCTGAATTTAAGGATGAGGCTATGATGAATCAAACAATGGTCGTTAGCAGTACAAAATAACTTTACTGAGATAAATACCTTAACTATTGATGCTGAGTTATTTTTTTTCGCCTATTTCTGACAGACGTTTTTTCATCGCTTGACTTTGCTTTAACAGGTTTTGCACATGCCTGTTAGATGGATCATATCCTAGTGATAGTTGTAAATACCTAATGCCTTTATCGATGTCATTACTGAGCAGTCGGCGGCCATTTTGGTGGTAGGCTGTGGCAAGTTCTTTGCGAAGTGCGGCAATTTTTTTATCGTTCGGTAGTAACTTACTAGCGTTTGCAAAATGTAGACTGCCTTTATCGAGCATGTTTTTCGATATTGAATCTTGTGTTAGCCCAGAGTGGGCTTGCCCCAGTAAGTGATTAATGATGCTACGGTTCTCGTCGTTAATGACCGTCGCCGATTTCTTAATTAAGCTTTGGTATTGGCCTTTTTTTAACATAGCCTGCAAGGCTTGTATCCCGCCAGGGCTCTGTCTGGACGATACTTGACCAGCAGCAGGGTAACCCGGCTGTCCATCTTCTTGTTGGTCCAACTGTTCGGCAGGGGATATCCCGATGCTTTGTGTTTCTTTGGCGGCCTTTTGTTGTTGGGCCTTAATCATGCGCGCGCGTTGTATCGCCTGTAATTTCTGCTTTGCCTCACGATGAGTGGGTATTGCAGCAAGCGTGGTGAGGAATTGTGTTTTTGCCTTTCTGTGATTCCCTGAACGAAAGGCGCTCATGCCAGCCTTAAAAGCCGCACTCGCCTCTTGCTTTAGGGTCTTCGTCAGTTGCGATTGTTGCTGTTGGGCTTCGATGTGATTTGGGTTTAACAATAACACCACCTGCCAGTGGCGTAGTGCTGTGGCTAGCTCCTGATTCTGCTGTTGGTGTCGGGCAAGCGATACCTGCCGGTCGATGAAGGATGCTTCAGTTTCTTTATGGCCAGGTAATGTGGAGCAGCCACCGACAAAAATTATCAGGGCAAATAGCAGGGTCAGGAAGTATCGCCAGTTGCTCATCAGCTTATTTAGGCTGCTGGTGGCTAAGCATCTTTTTGAAGTCGGATAAGGAGTGACTGTTGTAGACCATGGTGCGCTGGATCAGCAAGGGGTCGGCAAAAGCACTGTTAGCCCCACGCTTAACCGTTGCCGCCAGGGCGTAGTCAGATGAGGTTTTCAGGTAGTCGATGGTGGTCGGGCTAGCATCCCCATAGGGGTAGGCCAAAAGGCTTGGAGCTTGCCCCAGATGTTTGTGGATTGCAGCTTCTGCTTTTTTAATTTCACCAGTGATGCGGCGCTTATGACTATCGATATTTTCTTTGTCGGTATCGTAACTTAAGCTGCTATGAGTTTTGGTATGCGACTCTATATCGAGAAAGCCACTCTTTTTCATATCTTTAATTTGCTGCCAGGACAGCGCTGCTGAGCCACCAATAAAATCGGTATACACAAACAGCGTAGCATTTAAGCCATACTTCTTTAGTATTGGAAAGGCGATGTCGTATACCGAGCGGTACCCATCGTCTATTGTTAAGACTACTGCCTTGGGAGGGATTGAGGTTTTTCCTGACAAAATCTCTGCCATTTTTTTAAAAGGGATAACCTGATAGCCGTTATCGACCAGGTAAGCCATCTGTTTATCAAACGCTATGGCGGAGACTTCCATTTGATGCTTTGCGGAAGCTCGTGGAGAAAACCGGTGATAGCACAACACTGGGATACTTCGATAATGATGGGCATAGACGGCTACTGGGTTTATCGGCACCAGGGGGAGGGCGATAATGTCTCCGGCTTTAAAGCTTGCGCGGCCATTGAGCTCAATGATCTGCCAGGCTTCCAGTTTATCTTGAAGATATTCCCGGGCAATTGAGTCGGCGCTTTTATCCTGATCTATGCGCACAATTTTTAACGTCGAGTCTCGAGCCAGAGACGTATCGGCGAGTGCAAGGCCAGAAAACAAACAAGCCCAGAGCGTAAGGACAACTAAAAAGGGCTTGTTTAAATGCCGAGGGTATTCGAGATTATGAAATTTCGAAGTCATTAAGTGTCGTCAGTGGGGCTTTCAATCACGGTGAAGTCGCCGAAATCTTGCTCTGCAGCAGGCGCATCGTGAGCTAAATCCGCCGATGGGGGAATAGCGTTTATTCGTTCTGAAGCCACGCTGTCGTCCTGTTGAAACTCCGGCAAGCCTTGGTGTTGTAGCTTGTCAGCCAGGGTATTAAAGGCTGTCGCCAGTGAGCCAAATTCGTTTTTCCAGGGTTGCGAGATCCGAGAGCTGTAGTTGCCATCACCCAGGTCGCGAAGAGAGCGTCTTATTGTCAGCAGGTTTCTGGCGATGAGTCGGTTTACAAAATAGAGTGTGATGAGGACAGCTAGCACTACGGACAGTGCAAGGACAGCCATTAGTCGCTTGGTCACAGACATGACTTCATTTAATTGAGTCTGGGATAGACCCAAATGGATTTCACCAATGTTAGTGTCATTGAAGCGTATTGGGGCAACAAAGGAATAGGCTTTGTGGTTATCGTTGTCGATTTCAAATATCGCTGCATCGCGGCGAGTGCTCAGTAACGTGGTATTTGCCTGCTCCTGCCATTTATTGCCTATTTGCTCCTTATCGGTTGAGGAGCGAACCGTCGAGGTGTGATCAATAATGCTGAGTGAGTCAAAAGTTTCTCGTTTAAAAGCCTCGTCGGTTAGTGATTCCAGGCCGACCCAGTCTTCACCCAGTAAGGCAATTGCGCTCTCCGATGCGATAAAAGTGGCCAATGATACGCCAGCATTAATGGCCTGGTCGGTCAGTAGTTTGCTTTGTACATTAAAGACGAAGGTGGCGCTAATGACCATCACCAACGCCACCGCGGCGCTCATGATGCCGGTGGTTCGCACTTGCATCGGTAAGTAGTTTTTTTCGTCTTTTTTGTCAAGAAAAGTACGCAGTTCTTTCGCCAGAGCATCGTAAAGTTGCTTGCCGGTCTGGAAGCGCTTGTCGGGTTTTTTTTGCATTAAACGGCTAATAATACTTTGCAGACCAGCGGGTACATCTGGGGAGTATTCCCTGATCGGCGTCGGCTCTTTCTGGATAATTTGCATGATCAGTGTTGGCATAGACTTGCCGTCAAAAGCCTTATGACCAGTGACCATTTCGTAGAGGATTACGCCAAGGGCAAATAGATCAGAACGGCCATCGACGACGTCGCCCTTGGCTTGTTCGGGAGACATGTAACGCGGGGTGCCCATTATGGTGCCGGCCTGGGTACTATCTTTAATATCGGTGTCAGTATTTTTGGCAATACTAAAATCAGCGATTTTGACGACATTGTTGTTGCTGGTGAAAATTATATTGTCTGGTTTCACATCTCTATGAATGACGCCGGCGGCATGGGCGTAGTCCAGAGCACTGGCTAGTTGCATGGCTATTTCTATGATGCTTTCGAGAGGTAGTTGCTCGCCGCGTTTTATGAGGTCGGCGAGATTTTCGCCCTCAAGCAACTCCATGACAATATAGGGAGCTTGTTCCAACTTGCCAATGTCGTAAATGGTGACGATATTTGGGTGGGTGAGTGTACCTGCTGCTCGGGCTTCCTTAAGGAATCGATCCAGATATTCGGTTTCGTCGAGAAGGCTATCCTTGAGTATCTTGATCGCTCCGACCCGGCCAATTTCTGGGTCGTAGGTTTTATACACCTCGGCCATCGCGCCGGTGCCGATATGTTCCTGAATTTCGTATCTTCCGACAGCTTTCCCCGAGATTTCCATGCCTGATTCCCTGCGCTTATTTGAACAGCTTTTTGGTAGAGGTGAAGAATTTACTAATGGTATTTTTAACGCCAGGTTTTTCCGGTAAGACCTCGCTTATTTTTTCCACGACAATGGTATGTCTGTCCAGGTCGAAATCTTCTTCTGCACCTTCTTCCTGTAGTTGTCGGACTTGCGGATCGGTAGCTGTATCTGCTGATTGCGCCTCGTCTGGATCAATAACAATGATGGTGATGTTGTCGCGACCACCGCTATCAAGTGCGCCCTGCATGAGTTGATGAACTTGCTCTTTTGGCGAAACATATTGAGACAAAATGTGACTAATGGCGGCGTCATTGAGTTCATCATTTAGCCCGTCACTGCACAGTAATAATTTTTCGCCCTTCGCTAGCACGCCGCTGATGCTGTCTACCTGCAAGCCGTCGTCCGCAGATACACCGATGGATTGGGTGATGACATTACGCTTCGGGTGTTTAAAAGCTTCTTCTCGCGTGATGACGCCCTTCGTCACCAAGGCTTCAACGAAGGAGTGATCCCTGGTCAGTAAGCGCAAGGCCCCATTCCAGGCATAGGCGCGGCTGTCACCGACCCAGGCTATCTGGTAATTACGCTGCTTGAGGGTCGCGGCGATAACGGTAGAGCCCATATTCGAACCACCCTCTTTACGCGCGATGGCATCGAGGACTTCACTGTGGGCAGACTCGATAGCGCCAACAAGGTCACCCGATTCAAGGTAAACCGACCGGATGGTTGTGCGGGTTAACTGGCTGGCTACATCGCCGCTGGCATGTCCCCCGACGCCGTCGGCCACTAACCAGAGGCCGAGCTCGGGATCAGCCTCGTAACAATCCTCATTGAGTTTTCGTACGTTGCCGCGATGAGTGTCAGCTGCGTAACTGACCATTTTATTATGT
>JAHRWI010000119.1 GCA_019090225.1 Porticoccaceae bacterium | reverse complement strand
TGGTGACCTGAATCGATTTGGTTTCTGCGGACAGTTTGAACATCATCAACTGCACATGAAAACCGTGGCCTTTTTTAAGGGGAATACGGTTGGTTTCCTCAACATTGGTCAATTTAGTGTTGATCCAGCTACTGCCCGTATCGCTGTTTGGATCATCGACCATCTCCCCACCCGTGCGCTGAACATGGGCATGGGAATAACTCACGCCTTCAGCCGCTCTAAGATAATCGAGCGCTGAATAAGCATTTGCGGCGGCGAGGAGTAAAGCGAGAGTCAGTGTGATGGTCTTTAGTTTCATATTACATCCTGGAAATTTAAATCGAATAAATGATTAGCCTGGTCATAGGCTATTTAATAATGGCTGAATCACTCAGCTGGCCGAAACCCGTTTCTTCCGTCTTATCGACACAACAAACAGCACAATACCAGAAAGTATTGTGCTTACACCAAGCAAAGCAAAGCCCCGTAACAGCCAGGAATTAAAATTATCCCTGCCCTGGTAATCCATAATATGAAGGCTCCAGAGGAAATCATAAATTCGCCAGGTTGTAGTGCGCACAGCTCTTAGCTGACCGGTGTTGGCACCGATCCAGAGATTGGCATTATCAGCACCCTCCAGCTCGACTTTCCATGCCGGTAATTCGCCATCGCGATACTCACTACCGGCTTCCACCGTCGCCACCCAGGTCGTCGCGCCCAGGGGCAAGTCAGTGTTATTCGCGGCAATTGCTTTCGCTTCATCTATCGTCAGGGGCGCTAATTTTTCTGCGGTTTCGGCGTTAAAGACTAACCAGCTGTCTTTGTTTTTCACCACGTCTTTGCTTTTGACCACCTCTTTGGTTTTCACTACATAAACCGGCGTATTGAGTCGCTGTTTTATTTCCACCTGGTTCAAACTCACCATCGACAGCTCCTTATGCTGTCTGACCAGAGAGCTGGGGGAGACCGTGCTGACGTAGCCCAGACGGAGTGTCGCTGGCTGCTTGATCAACTGGCTACCACGGATATTATCGATAGGCATTACGGCAAAAAATAAGCCCGAGCCAGTCCAGATAAGTAGCTGAACGGCAGCCACCACACCCAGCCAACGGTGGGATTTTCTAATAAACAATTGCTTCAAGAATCTGTGTCTCTGCATTCCATGTATCGAATCAGGCTATGTTACAAACTATGTGGCAGGCAAATGGCCAGGCAGCTAGAACATAGGACAATTAACTCGCTGCTGCGAGCATTTTACCGACCATCTTTTGAGCGCCGGCGATACTGGGAGCGAAGGTCTCGCTGGCGAAATGCATAGCCACATATCGACCCAGGTTTGGCCAGCGCTGATCATCGACCAGCTCACCACCTAAGGAGGCATTGATAAATTGCGTTATGACGGCGATGTCAGCCAGACTGAATTGCTCGCCGACCAGAAAATCACCGGAGCCGATGGCTTCATTGAAATAATCGTAGAGGGGTGGTGCCTTTTCTTCGATGACCGCGTCGATCTCGGCCTCATCGAAAGGCTTACCCATGGAACGGTAAATCACCCGATGTCGAAATGCGGTGGCGGCAATTGCTGGGGCAAGCTCGGTGTCGGCAAGTTTTTCAAACCAGGCTACGCGGGCCTTCGCCAAAGGTGCTTCTGGAATCAACTGCGGTTCCGGGCACAGGTCTTCGAGGTACTGACAGATAACCGCCGAATCACAAATATAAGTGTCATCGTGTTTGAGCACGGGAATACGTTTGACCGGGTTAATTTTCTCGTAGCCTTCGGGCAAGGCAAAAGGGGAAACCGGCTCCATAGTAAATTCGATGTTTTTTAATTGCATAGTGATGTGAACTTTGCGAACAAAAGGCGACAAGGGTGCGCCTATAACAGTAAACGACATAGCTGACTCCGCGATCTTATAAGAGGATTTTTGTTTGACTAACTAGTAGATTTTGGTGCCTGGGCTGCGCGCATGCGCATTTCTATCACCCACTTTTTGACTTCTGAAAGCCGTGCTTCGACATCGTCCATGGCCAACAGGGACATTTTTAATTCCGGCTGAACCGGCAGTACGCCTGCCAGCCGCCAGGCTAGATTGGCCTTGGTTAAATCTTTAAGGAAGGTTTCTGAACTAATGCCCATATGTTTAGCCAGGCTTTCGAGCATATCGACCAGATCATCCTCAGCAAAGCTTATATGTTCCTCGGGGTCTTCATCGAACAGTTTTACATTGGCGATCATTAAGCCATCATCTTCGACCCGGGTGTCGAGCACTTCGATGCGCTGCTCACCTCGGATGGTAATGGTAAACACCCCGTTCGGCGTCTGATCAAAATCGTGGATACTCACCAGGGTGCCCCATTGATAAATGTCTGGCGTTGCCCCCGCCTCCTTACCCCTGGTGATAGGCACCACCCCGAAGGGCTTTTGTTCTGCCATGCATTCTCGAACCAGGCGCAGGTAACGCTGCTCAAAAACCTGTAGCCGGGTGGCGATAGTCGGATATAACACGACCTGAAGGGGGAAAAGCGGTATTTCTGTGCTCATAATCAATCGCCGTAAAATAGCTTGCTTTAATCATTGGGCTATAGCCGGAGGCTTGCACCTGTTCTTCTGCACTCAAGCCTTGCATTTCTGCACTGTACATTAACAAGGGCATTAATTACCCTCATTGGGCTTACGCAAGCTATTGTAAATGATAAGTCAGACCACCTAATAAAATTTTAAGGAGAATAAAAATGAATGAAACCTTAACAATGAGTACGCCCCTAATTGCTCTGGCAGGTTATGCTGGCTGGACCTTGCTACTGCTGTTAACGGTTGTCAGTGCGCGGGTATTCGCCACCATCAGTGGTTCCGACATCCCACTCAACAAGTTTTCACCGAGCGGCGAAGACCTTCCCGGCTTTGGCCAACGAGTCACCCGCGCCCACCTGAACTGTGTCGAGAATCTACCGGTTTTTGCTGCTGTCGTTGCCGCCGCCGGGTTTTCCGGACAGTTCGGCATTATGGAGGGTACCGTCATGTTCGTGCTCTATGCACGGATTATCCAGTCATCCATCCATATCACATCAAGCGCTCTGCCCATGGCGCTCATTCGAGGCTCCCTGCTCTCCGTGCAAATTATATTATTGGCCTATTACGTGGTGAAGATGCTTTTTTAAGGCTATTTCATCTGGGCTGATCGGGTTCAGGAATCACCACCTTGAATCCGACCTAAGGCCAACGCCAGACTGATTTGACCGATAGTTATCATGCTGATCGATAATTTTATTGTGCGGGTCCGTTGTGCCAGTCTTTTGTGTCGGTCAATGCCCAGATCAAAATATAAAGACTACAACTTTGATCTGGGTATGTTGCTTTAATCAAGCGTTAAGGTTCTGATATTAGAATAAGCAACTTGATAACCCGGCCTTATTATGAAAAAAATTGTTATCGTCATCACGCTGCTAGCCATCTCAGTAATGGGCTATTGGTATTTCGCCCGTGACGAGGTCATTTCGGTGCATCTTGCACAAGTTGAGACCGGCCTGGTCGAAGCCACGGTTGCCAACACCCGCGCTGGTACCATCAAAGCCTGCCAACGCTCGCGTATATCTATGCCAGTGGGTGGCCAGGTTGCCGAGTTATTGATCGATGAAGGCGACCTTGTTGTAGCCGACCAGACATTAATTCGCTTGTGGAACGATGATCAGGCGGCGCGGGTTGCAGAGGCGGAGGCACGCCTTGTTGTCAGTCGTGCCTCCGCTCGGGAAAGTTGTGATAACGCCGCTCTGGATGGCCGCGAACTGGTGCGCCAAAAAGGTTTGGCAGCGAAAAAATTAATCTCACTGGAAAAACTCGACGCCACACAAACCCGTGCCAAGGTGTCGAAATCCGCCTGCTCGCGGACACAGGCAGGTATCGCTACCGCACAGGCTTCGCTCAAACTACAAACCGCCCTGTATGAAAAAACCCTGTTAAAAGCGCCTTTTGCGGGGGTTATCGCCGAAATCAACGGTGAGATCGGTGAATACATCACCCCCTCGCCACCGGGTGTCGCCACACCGCCTGCGGTTGATTTGATCGGCACCGATTGTCTTTATATTACAGCGCCGATAGATGAAGTTGATGCCGCAGACATCCGCCTGAATATGCCCGCCAAAGTGACCCTGGATGCTTTTCGAGGCCGGGTTTTTGAGGGTAAAGTTTCCCGCATTGCGCCCTACGTGAAAGAATTCGAAAAGCAGGCCCGCACCGTCGATATCGACGTCACTTTTAACGAATTGCCAGAGGACGTGGTTTTACTGATCGGTTACAGCGCCGATATTGAGATTATTCTCGACCAGCACACCGATGTGCTCCGGGTGCCCACGGAAGTGATTATCGACAGCGATAAAGTATTGCGTTACGACCCTGCCAGCGAGGCTCTCGAACAAATCGGTATCACACCCGGCCTGGCCAACTGGACCTATACCGAGGTTACCAGTGGTCTGAGCGAAGGCGATGAGGTGTTGCTATCTCTGGATACTGACGGTGCTGTTGATGGCGCACAGGTTCTGCCTATTAAGAGCGATAACAGTAACTCGCCATGATTCAGCTACGACAATTATGTCGAGATTTCCTGGTGGGGGACCAGACGGTTCACGCACTGGATCATCTGGATCTGAGCATTAATAAGGGCGAGTATCTGTCGGTAATGGGGCCTTCTGGGTCGGGGAAATCTACCTTACTGAATATGCTCGGCCTGCTCGATAAGCCCAGCGCCGGGGAATATCTACTCAATGGCACCGCCACCAGCTGTC
>JAHRWI010000118.1 GCA_019090225.1 Porticoccaceae bacterium | reverse complement strand
GCATGGCTAATATAGAAAGGCAGCGAGCGCTCTGAAGAATCGATATTCCAATTTGAGCCTTGAACGGCAATTACTGCTCTCCGCATTCGGCTTCTGCTTTTTGTTCGGGCTGATGATGCTGCCGACAATATGGTTGTATCTCGACAAGCTTGGTCAGCAACACAGCGATAAACTTGGTCACATCTTCGTCGAGCAGTTGGCAGAGCAGGCCCGTCAACCCATGCTTTACAAAGATAAAATTAGCCTACAGGTGCTGGTAAATCGTATTGTTAGCAATAGCGATGACGTGATTAAGGCGGCAATATTTGATATTGATAATGCCTTGCAGGTTCAAAGTAGCCATGCACAAAATAATAACCAGGATCGAGACGATGCTCAAAGCAGTGTCTACCGTTACCAAATCAAACTGGAGAACAGCTCTGCGGGTCTCGCTCAACTAAGCATTGACTCGGCGGGTATCAAGAGCAATCTGCAGGCTTTATTCTGGTCTGTCGCGCTTATCTGGATATTATTAAGTGCTCTACTCTGCATTGGCCTGACGTTTGTGGGCGGCAATCTTGCTCGACGTTTAACACGCATTATTGGTGGCTTACCCAGCCGTCAGGATCCTGAAAACGCTAATGAGATAGATCACCTTGAGGCCAGCATCAAACCCTTACTGGTAAAACCAGAAATCAGTGATGATGACCACCATCAAAGCCCTGGGTCACTCACCCTCACCATCTGCTGCGAGAATATTCAGCGACTCAAAGCTCAGCTTAGTCAGCAAAATTATCAACGTTTGTTAAAATCTTTCGATGCCGCATCCGATTGCGCAATTAAATTGTTTGACGGAACCCGATCGCCCGGCTCACAACACTGCATACACCTAAATTTCAGCTGTGATGGCGGTCAACATAATGCACTGCTACGGGCGATTAGTTGCTATCTCGGCATCACCAATGTGTTGAGAAGCAGTGCACCGAGATTCGGCTCGGGACTTACCTTGCGCTCCGCCATTGCTTTGATGGGAACATCCCCTGCCCATTCCCAATTTGAACGGGATCAGCAGCGAGAAAATGACCTACAGCAACTGATAAAGACCACAGCATTGGCTGGTTCATGGCAATTACTAATACCAGCTGCGCTGATTAAAGAGGTGAGAACAGACCCAAGAACACGAACACAAGAGGCGGAATCCGCCGAGCCAAAAACCGCACTTGAGCAGGCATTTAGCTATGAAGCCTTCTTTTATAAAGAGGCTTACCAAGAGACCAATAAAGAATTCGTTCCAGGAGCTAATTCAGAAACCGATTCAAAAACCAATTCAGAATCCAGGCCGAAACCTGAGCCTTACCCTAGGCCCGATAGCGACAAACTGGTTGTATTTAAAGCTATGAACCCTGAATATCAGGACATCCTTGCTGGGCAATTGGCTTATTTACGTAGCCAACTGCCCACACAAGTCACAGGCTCTTAATCAATAGGCTCTTAACGAGGCTGCATTCTGATGGCACCGTCAATACGAATTGTCTCGCCATTGATATAGCCATTTTCAGCAATATGCGCAGCCAAACTACCATACTCACCTGGCTCACCCAGACGGCTGGGGTTGGGGACGCTGGCAGCTAAGGATTGCTGCACATTGTCTGGCATACCCCTTAACAAAGGCGTACCCATAATACCGGGGGCAATGGTATTAACGCGGATAGCCTGTTTGGCCAGATCCCGCGCCATAGGCAAAGTCATACCAACAATACCGCCCTTACTGGCTGAATAGGCACACTGTCCAATCTGGCCTTCATACGCGGCAACCGATGCGGTGTGGATAATCACGCCGCGCTCTCCGTTGACCAGATCATTTTTCGCCATCACCGCCGCACAGCAACGGGCAGCGTTAAAGCTACCGGTCAGATTAATACCGATTAATTTCGAGAAATCTTCCAGAGGCATTGGCTCGCCTTCCCGGTCAAGAATTTTTTGCGCAGGCCCGACACCGGCGCAATTAACCAGCACGTCGATACGACCGAATTTTTCGACCACGGCTTTTACAGCGTTTTCGACAGACTCAGCCGATGCAACATCGACCGACCAAAATCCAGCATTATCGTCACCGAGTGCGCTAACGACTCCAGCCCCGGCCTCGGCATTGAGATCAAAAATTGCCACCTTTGCACCACGGCTGGCAAATAATTCGATGGTGGCTTTGCCCAAGCCTGACGCACCACCGGTTACTACTGCTACTTTGCCTGCTAAATCCACATCCTTCTCCTCTATTTAATGTCTGACCATTCAGACCTTAGAAATCGTTTTGAGTCTGGCTCTTGAGCTAAACGTAAACTAACCACTCAGGCCCAGCTCTTTAATCATTGCATCGCGCATTTTGAATTTCATGATTTTTCCTGTCACCGTCATCGGGTAATCGTCGACAAAGCGGATGTAATAGGGAATCTTAAAGTGGGTAATCTGACCCTTACAAAAAGTCCGGATATCATCTTCCGTCAGCCTCACCCCGTCCTGGCATTTTATCCAGGCGCAAACTTGCTCACCAAGGCGAGCATCGGGGACACCGATCACCTGGACTTCCTGAATACCTGGCTGGGTATATAAAAATTCTTCCACTTCGCGGGGATAAATATTTTCTCCACCGCGAATGACCATATCCTTGATGCGCCCGGTGATCTGGACATAGCCGTCATCGTCCATGACTCCGATATCACCGGAATGCAGCCAACCACCTGAATCTATAGTCTCGGCGGTTTTCTCTTCATCATCCCAATAACCGCTCATCACCGCATAACCCCGGGTGCATATTTCGCCTTTTTCACCGAGGGAAACAACACGATTATTGTCATCGACAATTTTAGTTTCGAGATGCGGGCAAGGTTTGCCGACCGTGCCGACTCGTTTATCGAGCGGATCATGTGGCTCGGTAATATGACTCACCGGGCTTAACTCCGTTTGCCCGTAGGCGATCAGGATCTGGTCCATATGCATTTTGCTGATGACCTGCTTCATCACCTCCACTGGGCAGGGGGCACCAGCCATAATACCGGTACGCAAATGTTCAAAATTGAAGGTGTCGAATTGTGGGTGATCGAGCTGGGCAATAAACATGGTGGGCACACCATGCAGGGCAGTACAGCGTTCTTCAACGAGCACCTGCATTGTCGCCAGAGGCTCGAAGGCTTCACCGGGGAAAACCGCGGCAGAGCCATGGGTCATGCAACCGAGACTACCAATCACCATACCGAAACAGTGATACAGTGGCACAGGGATGCACACCCGATCATTTTCGGTCAGCTTCATCACGTCGCCATTGACCTGACCGTTATTGAGTACATTGCAATGACTCAGGGTCGCCCCTTTTGGGTTGCCCGTAGTGCCGCTGGTGAACTGAATATTGATAGCGTCATCAGGTGACAACAAGGTGGCTAATTCTTTGAGCCTGACTCTCTCGCTATCACCACCTAGATTGCAGATATCGTCAAAATTAAACATCCCGGCTGTCACCTCGTCGCCAAGACGGATAACCATCTCCAGGTGGGGCAGTTTTTCTGACTTCAGTTGACCCGGGGCGCAGTTCGACAGCTCTGGAGCCAGAGTTTCTAGCATCTCCAGGTATTGGCTGGTCTTGAATACCTCAGCACTAATGATCGCTCGACACTTAACTTTATTAAGGGCGTATTCCAGCTCGTACAGTCGATAGGCCGGATTGATACACACCAGGATGGCACCAATCTTTGCCGTGGCAAATTGGGTCATGCACCACTCATAACAGTTCGGCGCCCATATCCCAACCCGATCACCAGATTCAATACCTAGCGCCAATAAACCGGTGGCCAGACGATCAACCTGAGCTTGATATTCTTTATAGGTCCAGCGAATTCTCTGATGAGGGATCACCAGCGCCTCGCTGTCGGGAAAGCGACTCACTACTTCATCAAATTGCTTACCGATGGTGTTATAGATCAGCGGATCTTTCGCGACCCCACATTTATAACTTTGTTTTGACATAAGGAACCATTTTTTACGATTGATTAAGTAGGTTTTTATCTCGACTGCGTCCGTATTCAGCAGTTTTCATATTTCGAGCTTAGGCCCTGTTTTCACTCATATTTTAAGGCCTTCGCCAGCTCTTTAACGGCGACTTGAGACATTCATCAGCGCCATTCACAGTGCCTAATTACCTGGCCCCCGCCAAACGAGAAAGCGAACAAAAATTCAAGCCAACAATTGTGAGCTATCACCGAAACTCGAGCAACTGATAAGTTGGCCAGGCACACTCGCGTTCAGTCGCCGTCAAACTAGCGCTCCACAGTCTCCTCAAGCCGTTTATAACGATCATCGACCTGCTTCTGCACGCCTTTAGCGTCTTCGATCAATTGCCTGACTTGACCGGGACTATAGGGGAACAGTACCTTTTGATTATCCTTCATAAACCCCGCACCGCCGTTTGACCCAGATTCTTCTTTGCTATCTGTCTCGGCAGGTTGCGGTAACACAACGGCCTGAACCACATTGCGATCCGGCGCAAGCTCTATCACTTCAGTCGCAAAACCGTCTGGCTTTTCTATAGAAAAATTCCATACCCCGGCGGCGTCTTTCCACTTGTATACCAAGGTTTTCTTACCGGGCATCGGTATCGCATCAGGTAGCAAGTTATTCGGTAGACTTATATCCGGTAAGTGAGTATTACTGATCGCCACACTCAAAGCTTTTCTCACATCAATGCCATTAATAGACTGTCTCTTATACACATCTGACGCTGCCGACGACTAGTCGAGTGT
>JAHRWI010000117.1 GCA_019090225.1 Porticoccaceae bacterium | reverse complement strand
TTTGGTTTTACCCAGGAATACGATATCGAGCGCAAGTTTCGTGAATGTCGGCTTTATCAAACTGCACCGATTTCGACCAATCTGATTCTTTCTCATGTCGGTATTCATGAATTGGGCATGCCCAAGTCTTTCTAGGTAATATATATTAAAAATATATAGTTATAGATTAATATTAATGTTAAATCGAGACTTAATTTCGTGAGATTTATAAAAGTGACTAAGCTATGACCGATATCGATTTGGACCACCTGAAACAATGGGAAGGCAAGCAGGAGACGCACGAAGATGTGATCTCCCTGGCCACTGCCCGCGCTATGGCCGCGACACTGGATTGGGAAGAAGAACCCCAGGCTGGCGACGAATTGGCGAAATCCTGGCACTGGCTGCATTTTCTGACCACAGCCAGGCAATCGAATATCAGTCACGATGGACATCCTGAGCGCGGCGGTTTTTTACCCCCAGTGCCACTACCACGGCGTATGTGGGCTTCCGGCAAAGCAGACTTCCATTCCCCCTTACGGATTGGCGACAGCGTTCGTAAAGTCAGCACGGTTAAAAGTGTTAGCCACAAACAGGGCGGCACCGGCAACCTGGTCTTTGTTGTGGTTGAGCATGAGATTTACAGCGGCGATACCCTGGCGATTAGCGATACTCAGAACCTGGTTTATCGAGAAGACCCCGACCCCAACGCGCCGCCGCCCAAACCTATCGCACCACCTGCTGAAGTGGCCTTTAGTCGCGAAGTGAATCCCGACCCGGTCTTACTGTTTCGTTTCTCAGCGCTGACCTTTAACGGTCATCGCATCCACTATGATCGCGACTATGCGATGAACGAGGAAGGCTACACCGGCCTGGTGGTACAAGGCCCGCTCAGCGCCATGCTGTTGCTCGATTTAGTGCGAACGGAGTTACCCGGTGTTGAGATTGAACACTATGATTACCGTGCGGTACGACCATTGATCGATGGCAATCTTTTCCAGATTCAGGGCTGTAAAACTGACGATGGTTTGAAGCTGTGGGTGGTTGATCACGAAGGCGCGATGACCATGCAGGCTAGCGCAAAACTGAGGACTTAGACCATGAGTGAAGCAACATTACCCCTGTGGCGTTCCCTGTTATTTGTTCCTGCCAATGTTGAAAAATTTGTTGCCAAGGCCCACACCCGTGGCGCCGATGCGATCATTCTCGATCTCGAAGACAGCGTTGTGCTGGGCGAAAAAGCAAATGCCCGAGCCATGGTGCCCGAGGCTGCGGCCACGGTGGCAGGCAATGGCCTCGATGTGCTGGTCCGAATCAACCGACCCTGGCGCCTGGCGGTTCGCGATCTCGAGACCTCGGTCTGTGAGTACGTCCATACCATCGCTATTCCCAAGGTTACCAGTGCCGACCATATTCGTTTTATTGCCGAGGTGATTGACGAAATTGAAGTCGAGCGACGCTTGCCGGTCGGACATACCCGCATCGTGGCTTTAATCGAAGGCGTGGAAGGTTTGCGCAATGTCGATGAAATTGCCGCTGCCTCACCACGCATGTTGGGTATGTTTCTGGGGGCGGAAGACTTCTCCTCCGAAGTGGGCATGGAGCCATTTGCGGACGGCTTGCTCTATCCTAACCAACAATTGCTTTTTGCCGCCCGCAAGGCGGGTATTTTGCCCCTGGGCTTTGTCGGCACCATTGCCGATTATTCTGACCTCGATGCCTTCCGCCAGAGAATTCGTCAGGCCAAGCAGCTGGGTTTTGTTGGTGCGCCGGGCATTCATCCCAGCCAGATTAAAATTATGAACGAAGAGTTTATGCCCTCTGCCGAAGCGGTCGAGCACGCCACCGGTTTGCTGGAAACCTATGAAGCAGCCCTGGCTGATGGCCGTGGTGCTGTGGAATTCAAAGGCAAAATGATTGATGCGCCGATTGTTGATAGAGCCCGCGAAACTCTCAGCAAACACCAAGCCCTCGTTGGAAAAAGCTAGCAGAGGTAGTGTGACGGCTCCATTACATCTTGCCTGTACGCTATAAAAACAGGTGCCTATATAAAGCAGGTGCCTGGATAAAACACTTACTTCGATAAATACAAATTGACAAGGATTAAATCATGACTGATTCCGTTTGGTATCAACAGGATGGCAGGGTAGCAACAGTAACCCTAAACCGACCCGACACGCGTAACGCTCTGTCCCACGATGTGGTGTCTGAACTGGTGGCCCTGCTTAACAAAGCCAACGATGATGAGTCGGTGAGTTGCCTGATTATTACCGGTGAAGGTAAGAGTTTTTCCTCTGGCGGAAACCTCCAAGATATCCGCGCCATGACCCAGGAAAATAACCTTAGCACCAATGAATTACGTCGCTGGTATACCGATGGCATCCAGAATATCCCTCGCACCATGGCACAAATCACCGTGCCGACCATTGCTGCCGTCAACGGCCACGCCATTGGCGCGGGCTGTGACCTAACCATGATGTGCGACATCCGCATCGCCTCAGAAAAAGCGATTTTTGCCGAAAGCTTTATGCGCGTTGGCCTTATCCCTGGTGACGGCGGTGCCTGGTTTTTACCCCGTGTCATCGGCTTATCTCGCGCCTGCGAAATGAGTTACACCTGCGACATGATCGATGCCGCCAAAGCGGATAAATGGGGCATGGTTTCGGAAGTTGTCGCGCCGGATCAACTGCTTGATACGGCTATGGCGATGGCTAGACGTATCGCCTCCCACCCGCCGATTGGTATTCGTCTCGCCAAAAAGCTGATTCGCGACTCCCAGGATATGCCCCTGGGTGCCGCGCTGGAAATGGCCGCAGGTATGCAGGCCACTCTGCAGCAAACCGAAGATCATATTGAAGCCCTCGATGCAGCGCTGGAAAATCGTGAGGCGACGTTCAAAGGTCGGTAGCTTCTAATAAATACTTGGTAAGAGAATCTTCCTTAACCATAAGTTTCCTTGACCATAAACTCCATAATAAAGATTAAAGCATCGTTAAGCCGAGGGCAGATAAAATGGAAATAGAATTACCTGAAGATGTACTGGCGGCGGTGCATGCGGGTCGTAAGATAGACGCGATTAAACTGCTGCGGGGGCACCGTGGTATCGGACTTAAAGAAGCCAAGCAAGTCATCGAAATTTATATTGCACAAAACCCCGAGCTAATCACCGCAAAGCCTTCCAGAGAGGGTGTTGGCCTGGCTCGCATCGTATTACCGGCTGCCATCGCACTGTTGTGTTACGGTTTATATGACTACTTTGTAGGGGTGAAGTGAGAGGCTTCCTTCCCTGAACAATCAATAGTTTTGAATGCTTAAGGCAGTAGTGTAGTTGTGGGGGTAGTAGGGAGAGCGGGGTAGTGGCCTTAGGATTGATCTTTGTTCTTTGTTCTTTGTTCTTTGTTCTTTGTTCTTTGTTCTACTTCAACTCAGCGTCGCCGAGATTGTTTGCTTGAGCGGCGTGGTTTATTTTTCGTGCCAGCAGCTACTTTTCGTTTAACTGAATTAGCTGGTTTGCGGGGCTGGTTTTTAGACTTGCTCTTTGATTTCTTAGAGGGGCTCGTAGGCTCAGATGACGAGTCTTTAGCGGCTTTTAATAAAGCGCTTAGCTCTTGCTCAGTCAGGTCTCGCCATTCGCCGACAGGGAGACCCTTCAAACTAACATTCATGATACGAACCCGTTCGAGTTTTACCACTTCGTAATTATAGTACTCGCACATTCGGCGGATCTGGCGGTTCAGGCCCTGGATAAGGGTTATCCTGAAAACCGAACGCGATACCCTGCTGACCTTGCATTTTTTTGTCGTCACACCGAGCATCGGTACACCAGCGCTAATGCCCGCTAAAAAATCATCGCTCAGGGCTTTGTTGACCGTGACCAGGTACTCCTTCTCATGCTTGTTACCAGCGCGCAATATTTTGTTGACCAGATCGCCCTTGCTGGTAAGAAAAATCAAGCCCTGAGAATCTTTGTCCAGCCGACCAATGGGGAATATACGAGTACTGTGATTTACAAAGTCGACAATGTTATTTCTTTCGTGACTTTCTGTGGTGCTGACAATACCGACAGGTTTGTTTAAAGCGATAAAAATAAATTCTTCGGCATCTTGTGGTTCTATCTCCTGGCCATTAACTTTTACACTGTCTCCGGCAAACACCTGATCACCGATTTTCGCTCGCTTGCCATTAATAAACACATTGCCCTGCTCAATATAACGATCGGCCGCTCTTCTGGAGCAGATGCCACTTTCGCTAATGTACTTATTTAATCGGGTTGATGATTGATCAGGCATAGAGTTTCTTGGCTTGAAGTTATGGCGTAACGCTAAAGGAGTGTTGTTCGTTTAGTTAAAAATAAAGATGTATTGTAATTGAAATATGGGTGTGTCAAACCTTAGGTGGAATACAAATCAAAGCCCTCAGTCTGTTTAGCGCTCTTTTTTCTGGCTCTGGATTGGCTGAATTTCTAAGCCTGACTCTGTGCTCGGTTTATTTGTTGTTGCCACGGTGACATAACGTTTGAGTTAACCGGCCGTTTTATACAGAGCAGAGCGAAGCGTCGCGGCGTATGAAACGGTCGGGTTGGACGATTTGCTATATACCATTTAATCTGCACTAACCTTTAATATTTTATCGTGATGTCTTTGGACTTTTAAATACCAAAGAGAAAACCCAAGAATAACCAATAAATATGAAATATAACGACCATATTTTGAATAGTAACTGTATGTAAGTAATTGTGACCCTAAAGTAATTATTTG